>JBIKXN010000525.1:0-2717 GCA_044355765.1 Alphaproteobacteria bacterium | reverse complement strand
CCGATCGTTCGTGCCGCCGACTCGTTACGGATCGTCATCGCCACGGCGACGCGGATGGCGAGCGGCGCGTCGCGCGCGGCGGCGGCCATGTGCGGCGCGATGGCCGCCAGACGGTCGCCGCCCCGGCACAGCGCCCAGAGGCCGAACAGGCCGTTGGTGACGCCCAGCACCGTCCAGGGCGCGGCGACGGCGAGGGCGCCGAGGAATATCCACTCGAAGACCGTCCAGCCGCCCGCCGACAGGATCCAGCCCGTGCCGAACAGCAATCCGCCGAGCACGCCGAGATTGACCGAGGCCGCCACCTGCCGACGCCGGGTCAGGGTGGTCGCGGGCTGGAGGCCGGCGGGCGTGGTCGGTCGATCGGCGGGCAGGGTCGTCTCCTCGGGCGTCTGGACGCCGGCGCCCGCAGCAAAGGACGATTTGCCGGAACCCGACGGGTTCTGGCAATGAGAGAGTGATGGAAGATCCCGCTCCCCCGTCGTCGGTCGCGACGGTCCGCCGCGCGCTGGCCGTGCTGTGGGCCGAGCCGCGCGTCGTGGTCGGCCTGCTGCTGACCAATCTGACGACGGCGCTGGTGCAGCTCGCCGAGCCGGTGCTGTTCGGGCGCGTCGTCGACGCGCTGGCCGCGGGGCAGCCGCCCGGCGCGCTGATCGGCGCCTGGGCGGCGCTCGGTCTGCTCGGCATCCTGGCCGGTGTCGCCACCGCCGTCGGCGCGGACCGTTTCGTCCATCGACGCCGGCTGGCGACGATGGCGAGCGCCTTCGACCGGGCGATCGTCCTGCCGGTCGGCTACCACGCGGGGCGCGGCACGGGCGCGGTCGTGCGCAGCATCCTCGCCGGCGCCGACGCGATGTTCTGGCAGTGGCTGGCGCTGCTGCGCGAGCAATTGTCGGCGCTGATCGGGGTGATCCTGCTGGTGCCGGTGGCGGTGTCGATGGATGCGCGGCTCGCCGCGGTGCTCGGGCTGCTGGCAGTGGCCTTCGTCACGCTCAACGTCCTGGTCGTGCGGCGCACTTCGAGCGGCCAGCGCGCCGTGGAATCCTATCACAACGACGTCTACAGCCGGATCGGCGACGTGATCGGCAACGTGACGATCGTGCAGAGCTACACGCGGCTGGCCGCCGAGCAGCGCGCGATGCGCGAGCTGATGGGCCGTCTGCTGCGCGCGCAATACCCGGTGCTCACCTGGTGGGGCGTGCTGACCGTTCTGACGGGCGCCGCCAGCACCATCTCGATGGTGACCGTCTTCGCGCTCGGGGCCGTTCTCGCGCAGCGCGGCGAGATCTCGGTCGGCGAGATCGTGTCCTTCATCGCCTTCTCGGCGCTGCTGATCGGCAAGCTAGACCACCTGTCGCAGTTCTTCATGCGCGCGGCCCAGCAGGTGCCCGCGGCCGCCGGGCTGTTCCGCCTGCTCGACCAACCCGAGGCCGTGCGCGAAAGCGTGCGGGCGGTCGATCTGGGGCGCGTCGCCGGGACGGTCGCGTTCGAGGATGTCGCCTTCCGCTATCCCGCCAGCACGCAGGGCGTCGAAGGACTGAACTTCTCGGTCGCGGCGGGCGAGACCGTGGCGCTGGTCGGTCCGACCGGATCGGGAAAGACGACCACGCTCGGTCTGCTGCAGCGGCTGCGGGCGCTCGATCGCGGCCGGATCCTGGTCGACGGCAAGGACATCGCCGACGCGACGCTGGAGTCGCTGCGCAGGAGCATCGCGGTCGTGTTCCAGGACGGCGGTCTCTTCAACCGGTCGATCGCCGACAACATCCGCGTCGGCCGTCCGGACGCGACCGACGCCGAGGTCGAGCATGCCGCGCGGCTGGCCGAGGCGCACGACTTCATCCAGCGCAAGCCCGGCGGCTACGGCTTCACGATCGGAGAAGGCGGAGCGTCGCTGTCGGGCGGCGAGCGCCAGCGCATCGCCATCGCCCGCGCGATCCTCAAGGACGCGCCGATCCTCATCCTCGACGAGGCGACCAGCGCCCTCGACGGCGAGACCGAGGGGCGCATCAAGCGCGCGCTCGATGCCCTGCGCGAAGGACGCACCACCTTCATCATCGCGCACCGCCTCTCCACCGTCGCCGATGCCGATCGCATCCTGGTCCTGGAGGCGGGGCGCATCGTGCAGCAGGGCAACTTCGCCGAACTGTCCCGCACCGACGGGCTCTTCCAGCGGCTGCTGGCGGGCGGCGGCTTCACGCGGCCCGAGCAGGACGCGGCGACGCCATGAGCCCGGCGGCGCCGCGGGGCATCGGCGGCGCGGCTGCAGTCGCGTTGGGCGCGGCGCTGCTCGTCTGGCCCGCCTGGGTGAACGGCTATCCGCTCGTGTTCAGCGACACGGGCGGCTTCCTGCATCAGACGCTCGGACCGCTGATGCTCTGGGACAAGCCCTATGTCTACGGCCCGTTCCTGCATCTCTTCCACTGGCGGATCTCGCTCTGGGCGCCGCTCGCCGCGCAGGCGGCGATGATGTCGCATCTGCTCTGGCTTGCGCAGCGCTGCGTCTGCGGCGAAGCGCGGCCGCTATGGCATCTGGCCATCGTCGCGTTCGTCGCCGCGGCGACGCCGGCGCCCTTCACCGTCGCCCTGCTGATGCCCGACGTGTTCGCGCCGGTCGTGGTCCTGGCGCTGGTCCTGCTCGGCACCGCGCGCGAACGGCTCGGGCGGTACGAGATCGCCTATCTCGCCACGCTGGCGCTGGTCGCCATCGCTGCCCATCTGTC
>JBIKXN010000524.1:0-2719 GCA_044355765.1 Alphaproteobacteria bacterium | reverse complement strand
GCGCGTCGGCGGACAGGCGCCGCTCGCTCGCGAGCGCGGTCTCGCTCCCGCGCAGAGCGGCGTCGCGAGCGCTCAGATCGCGCTCGAGCTGGTCGCGCAGCAGCGTCAGCGCGCGGATATTCGATCTGAGCGCGTCGAGTTCGCGCAGCTGGACCTCGATCTTCTCGCGATCGGCCTCCACGGTCTTGAACGCGTCGGCGAGCCGCGCGTCGGCTTCGCGGCCGCGCGCCTCCGCGGCGGCGAGGCGGCGGACCAGCTCCGCGGCCTCGCGTTCGCGCAGCGCGATGCGGCCCTCGGCGGCGCCGAGCGCGGCCTCGGCGGTTTGCAGCCGCCGTGCGAGATCTTCGGCGGCTGCCGTGCCGGCGGTGGCGCGCGTTTCGGTCGCCGCCAGGCGTTCGAGCAGGGCGGCGATCTCGCGCCGCGACACCGCGTTGGCTTCCTGCGCCGCACCCAGCCTCTCGGCAAGCCCGCTTGCCTCGGCATCGCGCGCGGTAAGCCGTGCGGCCAAGCCCGCGGCCTGCTGCTGGGCGGCGGCGAGTTCGGCCTGCAGGCGGTCGCGGATCGTTGTCGTCGCGGCCAGTTCGGCGCCGAGCGTGCCGATCTGCGTGCGCAGGTCGGCACCCGCGCGGCGTTCGATAGCGAGCTGGTCGGCCAGATCGCCGATGCGCTGCGACAGGCGTTCAAGGGCGAGGTCGCGGCCGGTGATCAGGTCCTTGAGGTGGAACTGGAACAGCGTGAACATCATCAGGACGAAGACGATGACCATCACCAGCGTCGCGAGCGCGTCGACGAAGCCTGGCCAGATGTCCAGGCCCTGGCGCCTGCGGTGTCGCTTCTGCGCGCTCAAGCCCCGGGATCCCGCTCAGCGCTGTTCGTCGGCGAGCGCGGCGATGGTCCGCGCGAGCAGCCGGAACTCGTTGCGGATCTCCTGGGTGAACTGCATCCGTCCCGCCTGGGTCTCGTCGACCAGCCGGGCGAGCAGGGTCTCGATGCCGCGCAGCGCGTTGCGCATGCCCTCGTCGTCGCCGCCCGTCGCCTGCTGCTGCTGACGCATCAGCGTCTCGACGAGGCGTTCGAGGGGGGGGCCGATCGCCGCCTGGGTCTCGGCGATCCGCGCGATGTTCTGTTGCTGGGTGCGCATCTGGTCGGTGAACTGGCCGAGCCGCTCCCCGAGCGTCACCAGGGCCGCGTTGGCGCTCTGACGGCCCTGTTCTGCCTTCTCGACCGTGCGCTGGAAATTCTCGAGATTGTCGGCTGTCTGCTCGAGCAAGGCCTGGATATACGCCGGAACGGACTGCTCGCCGTCGCCGCTGGGACCGCTGCCGCCCAGGCGGGTCAGGCCCGACAGCCATTCCTCGAGGTCGTTGAAGAACCGGTTCTGCGCCTGCCCCGAATGGAGGTCGAGAAAGCCGACGACAAGCGATCCCGCGAGCCCGAAAAGCGAAGTCCCGAACGCGGTGCCCATACCGCCGAGCGGCGCGCGCAGTCCGGCCTGCAGGTCGTTGAACAGCGTGGTCGCGTCCGTCGATCCGCTGAGGCTGGTGATGACGCCGGACACGGCGCTGACCGTCTCGAGCAATCCCCAGAACGTGCCTAGCAGGCCGAGGAAGATGAGCAGCCCGATGAGATAGCGCGACAGGTCGCGGCTCTCCTCGAGCCGCGAGGAGATCCCGTCGAGCAGCGTGCGGGTGGCGCTGGCCGAGAGCTGGAGCCGGTCGCCGCGGCGCTCGCCGATCATCGCGACCATCGGCGTGAGCAGCCGCAGCCTGCGCATCGTGGAACGCGGCACGTGGGTATCGGTCTGGAAGCCCTGTATCCAGGTGACCTCCGGGTTCAGGGCCAGGACCTGGCGGAAGTTCTCCGCGATGCCCAGGAACAGCACGGCGATGATGAAGCTGTTGAGGATCGGCGCGTTCAGGAACGCCTGGACGAGCTGGTCCAGAAGGAACACTACGACGCCGCCGACGACGGCGACGAACAGCAGCATGCGGACGAGGTAGCGATAGGGCCGCGTCATCGGCGCGCCGCTCAGCGCCGGAAGACGGTAAGATCGACCCTGTCGGTCGGACCGCCTTCCGTCTGCGTGCCGCGGGCGTAGACATCCATGCGTGTCGACGAAAGGCCCTCGTCCATCAGATAGGCGCGGACGGCGAGCGCCCTGCTAAGGCTCAGGCGCCGGGCGCGGTTGGCGTCCTCGCCGCTGGCGAATCCCTCGATGCGCAGGCGCGCGTCCGGTCCCTTGCGCAACTGTTCGACGATCCCGCGCAACTGTCCGCGCGTCTCGGCGGTGAGTTCGGCGCCGTCGCCCACGAACCCCAGCCGCGCGCTGCCGCCGGGCACCGGGGTGGTTGCGTCCGGGCGGTTGGCGAGCGCGGCGCTCGCCGCCGCCGGTACTGCCGATGCTGCGCTGCCGGCGGCCGCTGCCGCGGCTGGCGCGGCCATCGTACTCGCCGAGGGCGCCAGGATAGGGGTCGGTGTGGCGAGGACGGGGACCGCAGGGGCGGGAACCGGCTGAACAACCGGCGGCGCGGCTGCCGGCGGCGCGGCTGCCGATGACGGGACGGGCGGCGGCGGCACGGCCGGTGGCGGCGCGGCGAGCCGCACCGGCGCTGGCACCGCCGCCGGCGCGGCGAGCACGCTCGGCGGTACGGCAGGCGGCGGTGTCATCGCGGCCGGCGCCTGCGGCGGGGTGGCGGCGGGGGCTGTCGGCGCGGTCAGG
>JBIKXN010000523.1:0-2723 GCA_044355765.1 Alphaproteobacteria bacterium | reverse complement strand
GCACTCCCACACCTCGGCCAGCATGCCCAGCACCGGCAACAGACGATCGATGGCCTGGAGCGAGGACTCTGTCCAACCGTCCGGCCTGCGCGTGGCGGCCGAAAGGACATGGAATGTGGGACGGCGACCCGGCAGCGGAACCTCGAGATAATCGGTATGACCGGTGCGCGCGAGCTCGGCGAGGAAGGGGAAACGCGCCGTCCCCTCGCCGGCGCAGAGCCGCTCGCGCAGGCGGGTGCCGCCGGTCAGCACTACGTGCAGGGGGCTGGCGAGATGCTCGGGATCATCGAGGAAACCCGGAGGACGCAGCAGCGTCCGTATCTCGTCGGCGCGTTCGCGCTCCCAGACATGCTGGATGCCGTCAAGGGCGGCGAGCGTCGGGCACATGGCGAGCGACAGACGCTCGAGGGCAAGGTCGGTCCCGGCAAGCGCGCCCGCAAGCTCGCGCAACACCGCCTCGGCGCTCGACAGGGTCGTCCATCCAGAGACCAGCTTCTCGCGCAGTTCCTCGGCCGCGACGGAAGCCGGAACGATGCGGCGGAGCGCGTCGAGGTCAGTCACGGCCCGCCCCTCCGGACGCCTGCCCAAGGCAGCGGCGCCAAGGCCATCGAAGCGGCATATGGACGGACAGACGTATCTGGATACTCCAGAACATGGCATTTCGATTTTAGCAGAGCGGGCAGCCGCCACCACCCCCGTTCGTGGGATGCGCAGGCATTCCGCGCTCACCCATCCGGGGCCCTCGTCGTGGCCTGGCGCGCGACCACCGCCTCGCGATGGGCGATATAGAGGGTCGAGGCGAAGATCACGGCCGCGCCGATCCACACCCAGCGATCGGGCACCTCGCCGAAGATCAGGAAGGCGAACACGGCGACGACGGGCAGCCGCAGAAACTCGAACGGCATCAGCGCGCTGGCATCCGTCAGCATGCAGGCCCGCAGGAAGGTGATCCAGCCGAGCGTCCCGAGCACGCCGTTGGCTATCATCGCAGCCGCGGCGAACCCGGTCGGCGCCTCCCAGACCGCCACCGCAGGCGGCACCGACAGCAGCGTCGAGAAGAGCGACTGGTAAAGGATCAGCGTCATCGCCAGCTCGCGCGCCACGAAGCGCTTGAACAGCAGCGTGATACCCGCACCCAGCATGGCTGACAGGAGTACCATCACGGCGCCGAGTTCGAGCGGGATGATCCCGGGCCGCAGGATGATCAGCACGCCGGCGAAGCCCGCGGCGACCGCGGTCCAGCGCCGGGCGCGCACGGTCTCGCCCAGGAACAGCGCGGCGCCCACCGTCGCGAAGAGCGGCATCGCGAAGGCGAGCGCCGCGGACTCGTTGAGCGGCAGCACGGCGATGCCGTAATAGCCGCTCATCATCGAGGCGACATGGATCAGGCAGGTGATCGCGATCGGGACGGCATATCGGCTTCGGGGCAGCGACCGGTCGTTCCACAGGATGATCGCCATCACCGAAACCAGGCCGAAGAGATTGCGGAACAGCACGACCTGGAACGAATGCGCCCCGTCGTCGGCCGCGAGCCGGATCGTGATGTTCTGTGCCCCGGTGATGAGGATGGTGACGAGCGCGTAGCCGGTCGCGACGAGCGCCGGGTTCATCGCGCCCGCCCCGCGCCGCCGGGCGGCTCCGCCGCGGCCCCGGCGGTCGTCACGAAGAGGGCGTAGCGCGCGCGCTCCGCCACACCTGCGCGAGGGACATCGCCACGGCCGCCATCACCAGCAGGCCGGACAGACCGAGGAACGGCCCGGCCTGGGCCTCGCCGACCACGCCGCCGAACATCGCCCATAGTCCGGCCGCCATGCCCGCGGCGCCCAAAGTGTGCAGCGCGTAATGCAGCCGCGCCCAGCGGCTGGACACGTCCTGCAGCCAGAGCCGATGCGAAACCGCATGGACGAACGAGATCACTAAGCCGACCAGCAGGACATGCGCATGCGTCACGTGCTGCCCGTGACGACCCGACAACCCCATGTACTGGCCAAGCGCCATGCCGATCAGGGCGAAGACCAGCGAGGTCGCGAAAAACATTCGATCGATGCGCATGGCGATGCCCCCTTCCATACGGCCCGGAACCATCTGGGCCTGCTTTGCCAGCAAGGGGACAACAGCCCGGCGCCCGGGGCAACGGCAAAAGCGAACTGCATTCCGCGACTGGTCGACGCGGTACGGCGCCCTGCACCGGCGCCATCCGGGCATGTCGGGAAAGGTCAGCCTTCGTCGCGTCGCCGCCACGCGCCGGCGCGCAGCGACACGACATGGGCGACGACGCCATGCGCGAGCTTGAACCCCGCGCAGCACAGCACGATGCAGGTCGCCATCGCCGCCATCCGGATCGCGTTCGCGCAGGGCTGCCAGCCGCTCGGGTCGAAATTTGCGAAGTCATAGTTCCGCAGCGAGAGCGAGAGACCATAGGGCCAGCAGGTGACGAAGGATCCCCAGGCGGCAACGCCGAGGATCAGGAGCATGAACGCCGCGACGAGGGCGCAGAAGACGAACAGGCCCGCATCGCGCCCGGGCGAGCGTCCCGGCTCCACCCTGATCCATGTCGCGGGACTCGCCGAGCCGAACATGATCATCGAGATCGACGTGATCGCCGCGGCATAGCCGGCCGCGGCATCACTCCGCGAACGCCTTTTCGCGCGCCTTGCGCACCGCGGGGGCGAGGACGGCGATCAGAAGGACCAGCGCCATCAGCAGAAGCGCCAGGCTGATCG
>JBIKXN010000116.1:0-9219 GCA_044355765.1 Alphaproteobacteria bacterium | reverse complement strand
ATGACTTTGGGCTGGCTGCCCTCCATCACCGCGACGCAGGAATTGGTCGTGCCGAGATCGATACCGATGACTTTGCTCATGTGACACACGTCCTTCATTAAGCGGCGGGTCGGATGCCGGAGCCCGCGAGGCACCCCGGCGCTGACCCCCGGGGAACGGGCTGTCGAATTCCCGCGCTGGCGCGGACGTCCACAGCCTGGGTGGGGGTTTCGATCGCTATATAGGAACCGTCGCGCGCACCTGCAACCGGCGTGCGACGTCTTCGCCGCCGCGCGCGGCGCAGGCTTGCAATCCTGTGTTAACCATGCCGGTCCCCGAAACGGCGGATCCCGGCCGCCGCCGCTTGACTCTAGGTACCACCGGGACCTACTTATACTACGTCCAGTTGGAAGGATCGCGGCAGAAGGCCTCGTTTACCGACCATGAATGCACCTCGCCTCTCCGAACTGATGCCGTTGAGCGCCCTCGCAGGCGCCGCGGCGTCGCGTCCGCCGCCGGCGGACCGGCCGCAGATCGGTCCGACGCGCGAGACCTCCCAAGGCGCGGCCGGTGTCCCGGACTCGGCACGCCGCCGCGTGGACGAGGAAAAGCAGCGTCAGGAACAGCGTTCCAGGCCGGCCCAGTCGATGGCCGAGCAGAAGCGGGCCGAGGAAGCGCGCGAGCGGTTGGAGGCCTTGCAGCGCGCCGGGGTCGAAAACAATCGCGAACGGGCCGAGGCGGCTCGCCCCGAGCCGCGCTTCACGAATCGTATAGGATATTTCGACGGCACGACGATCATGTTCGTCGATCTCGTCGACGCGCGCACCCAGCGCGAGTTGCTGCGCATCTTCGGGCCGACGGCGCCGCCGAAACCCGATCCCAAGCGCCCCGCCGAAGCCAGCCGCGCCTATGAGCGTACGCGCCGCGGCGGCGGCGAGGGCGGCATGGTCGCCTGACGCGCGTCGCGCCGCGAAAGCGGTCCTGCTTCGCGGACGACCAGTTCCCGCGCCGCCCGCGCGATCAGGCCGTCGTGTCCACTGCTCCGCCCGGCGCCGCGCCGCCGGATTTCGCCACGACCACCAGCGCCGGCCGCAGGATGCGGCCATGCAGGGTATAGCCGGACTGCACCACCTGCAGGACCGTGCCCGGGGCCGATTCGACGCTCTCGGCCTGGGCGATCGCCTGATGCAGATTATGGTCGAAGGCCTGGCCCTGGGGATGCACGCGCTTGATGCCGTTGCGCTCGAGGATGGCCATGAACTCGCGCTCGGTGAGTTCCACGCCCTGGGCGAACTGGTCGAGCCGCGCGTCGGCCGCGCGCGCGTCGCCGGGCAAGGTCTCGAGCGCCCGCCGCAGATTGTCGACCACGCCCACGAGTTCGCGCGCGAAGCCGCTCAGCGCGTATTTCTCGCGGTCCTCCGCCTCGCGCTGGACCCGCCGGCGCGTGTTCTCTGCCTCGGCCAGGGCGCGCAGCGCCTGATCCTTCGCGCTGGCGGCCTCCGCCTCGGCGGCGGCGAGCTTCGTTTCCAGCTCGGCGATGCGGGCGACCGGATCCGCGGGCGACGATGGGTCGGGCGCCGCCCCGGGAGCGCGCTGCTCCGCGGCGGTCGAAGGATCGTGGGACATCTCGATGCAGCTCCTGTGCTGGCCGCGCCCCGTGTCAGCCGAGCAGGCGACCGATGACGCGCGCGGTGTAGTCGACCATGGGGATCACGCGCGCATAATTCAACCTTTGCGGCCCGATCACGCCGATCGCGCCGACGATCTGCGAACGGCCGTTGCGATAGGGCGCGATCACCATCGAACATCCCGCCAGGTCGAAGAGGGCGTTGTCGGCGCCGATGAAGATGCGCACGCCGTCGGCGCCATGGGCGGCCTCGAGCAGCCTGACGATCGTCTCGCGGGTCTCGAGCGCCTCGAACAGCATGCGGATCCGCTCGAGGTCCTCGAGCGCGTTGACGTCTTCGAGAAGCCGCGCCTGCCCGCGCACGATCAGCGTGCCGCCGGGCGATCCGCCCGCCCAGGTGGCGAGACCCGCCTCGACCACCTTGCGCGTCAGCTCGTCGAGCGCGGCGCGATGCTGGGCGAGTTCGTCGAGCACGTCGATCCGCGCTTCGCCGAGCGTGCGGCCGGCCAGCCGCGCGCTCAGGAAGTTGCTTGCCTGGACGAGCTGGGACGGCGTCAGTCCGGGCGGCACCTCGATGACCCGGTTCTCGACCAGGCCGCTGTTGGTGACCAGAACGACCAGCGCGCGGCCAGGCCCGAGATTGATGAACTCGACATGCTTGAGCGCCTCGTCGCCCTTCGGCGCCACCACCAGGCTCGCGCAGCGCGACAGCCCCGCGACGGCCGCCGTCGCCTCCTGCAGCGTCTGCGGCAGCGACCGGCCCGCGGCGGCGCACTGGGCGTCGATCGCGGCGCGCTCCTCCTCGCCCAGCGCGCCGACCTCGAGCAGGCCGTCGACGAACAGCCGCAACCCGATCGCGGTCGGCAGGCGGCCGGCAGAGGAATGCGGCGCGTAGAGCAGGCCGGCATCCTGGAGGTCGGCCATCACGTTGCGGATGGACGCGGGGGACAGCGAGGTTCCCAGGCGACGCGAGAGCGTACGCGATCCGACCGGCTCGCCGGTCGCGACATAGGCCTCGACGATCTCGCGGAAGATCTCGCGGCTGCGCTCGTTGAGCGCGGCGATCGTCGCCGAGGGCTGATCCGGATGCACCAGTCCGCCGGGCTTTACCATGCTCATGCGGGCAATCTAGGCACGCATCCGGGGAGCGTCAACGAGGCGACAGGCCGCAGGCTCGCTATGGACTTCGGCGGCGCGCGCGACTAAGCGTGGCGCGGTCTTCGAGACCCTCGCGAACGGATCCGACATGCGTCCCTCCGGCCGAACCGCCGACCAGCTCCGCCCCGTGTCCCTCGAACCGGGCGTCTCGCGCCACGCCGAGGGCTCGTGCCTCGCGCGCTTCGGCGACACGCATGTCCTGTGCACCGCCAGCGTCGAGGAGAAGGTTCCGCCTTTCCTGCGCAACAGCGGCAAGGGCTGGATCACCGCCGAGTACGGCATGCTGCCGCGCTCGACCCATACGCGCACCGAACGAGAGGCCGCGCGGGGCAAGCAGTCCGGGCGGACGCTCGAGATCCAGCGGCTGATCGGCCGCAGCCTGCGCGCCTGCATCGACCTGCAGACGCTCGGCGAGCGCCAGATCAAGCTCGACTGCGACGTGATCCAGGCCGATGGCGGCACGCGCACGGCGGCGATCACCGGCGCCTGGGTGGCGCTGCACGGCGCGATCGCGCGGCTGCGCAGGTCCGGTCTCGTCTCTGGAAATCCGCTGACCGGCCAGGTGGCCGCCGTGTCCTGCGGAATCTTCGGCGGCGTGCCGGTGCTGGACCTCGACTACGCCGAGGACTCGAAGGCCGAGGCAGACGCCAATTTCGTCCTCACCGGCGACGGCCGCATCATCGAGGTGCAGGGCACGGCCGAGGGCGCGCCCTTCTCCGAGGCCGAATTCCTGACGCTGATGTCGCTCGCGCGCGGCGGCATCGCCGCGCTCGCCGACATGCAGCGCCGCGCGACGGCCTGAAGCATCGGGAGGCCCCGACCATGGACCGGACGCCCGTGCATCGGCGCTTCGCAGGCGGCAAGCTGGTGATCGCCAGCCACAATGCCGGCAAGGTCCGCGAGATCGGCGCGCTGCTCGCAGACTTCGCGGTGGAGGCGGTAAGCGCCGGCGCGCTGGGCCTGCCGGAGCCCGAGGAGACCGGCGCCACCTTCGAGGCAAACGCGGAACTGAAGGCGCTCGCCTCCGCGCGCGCCAGCGGGCTGCCCGCGCTCGCGGACGATTCGGGACTTGTCGTCCACGCACTCGGCGGCGACCCGGGCATCTATTCCGCCCGCTGGGCCGGGCCGGCGAAGGATTTCGCCGCCGCGATGCGACGGGTCGAGGACGGGCTCGTCGGCAAGGCGGACCGACGCGCCTACTTCGTCGCCGTGCTGTCGCTCGCCTGGCCGGATGGCCATGTCGAGAGCTTCCGCGGCGAAGCGCATGGCGCGGTGGTCTGGCCGCCGCGCGGCGCACGCGGCTTCGGCTACGACCCGATGTTCCTCCACGATGGTCACCGGCTGACCTATGGCGAGATGGATCCGGAAGAGAAGCACCGGATCAGCCATCGCGCCGCGGCCTTCGCCAAGCTGGTCGCCGCCTGCTTCGCATGACCGCCGACGCGCCGGCCTTCGGCGTCTACGTACACTGGCCGTTCTGCGTCTCTAAATGCCCGTATTGCGACTTCAACAGCCATGTCCGGGCGACGATCGACGAGACCGGATGGCGCGACGCGCTGCTGCGCGATCTCGAGACACAGGCGCGACCGCTCGCAGGACGCGAGGTCACCAGCATCTTCTTCGGCGGCGGCACGCCCTCGCTGATGGCCCCAGCGACCGTGGCGGCGGTCGTCGAGCGGATCGCCGCGCTGTGGCCGCTGGCCGCCGATGCCGAGATCACCCTGGAAGCCAACCCCAACTCGGCCGAGGTCGCGCGCTTCCGCGATCTGCGCGCCGCCGGGATCGGGCGCGTGTCGATCGGCGTGCAGGCGCTCGACGACGTGGCGCTGCGCCTGCTCGGCCGTGCCCACGGCGCCGACGAGGCGCGCCGCGCGATCGCCGCGGCGGCGGCGACCTTCGGGCGCTTCAGCTTCGATCTCATCTACGCGCGGCCGGGCCAGGATCCCGAGGCCTGGACGCACGAACTCGGCGCGGCGCTGGCGCTCGCCGGGGAGCATCTGTCGGTCTACCAGCTGACCTTCGAGCCGGGCACGCGCTTCGAGCAGTTGCGCCTGCGCGGCGACATCGTCCCGCTCGATGCCGAAAGCTGCGAGACGATGTTCGAGGCGACGCGCGCGATCCTCGCGGCGCATGGCCTGCCCGCCTACGAGATTTCCAACCACGCCCGGCCCGGCGCGGAGTCGCGGCACAATCTCGGCTACTGGCGCTACGAGGACTATCTGGGCGTCGGACCTGGGGCGCATGGCCGCGTGACGATCGACGGCGTCAGATATGCGACGCGCGCCGAGCGCGCACCCGAGACCTGGATGGCGCGGGTGGCCGCCACCGGCGAAGGGACAGCGGAGCGGACGATCGTCTCGCCCGCCGATGCCCCGCGCGAGGCGCTGCTGATGGGGATGCGGCTCGCCGCAGGCATCTCGCCGACCCGGTTCCGCCGCGTGACCGGCATGGATCTCGACGCTGCATTGGACCCGCGCGGGCTCGCGCGCGTCGAGGCTGGCGGCTTCGTCGTCCGCGACCGCGACGGCGGTATCGCGGCGACGCCGGCGGGTCAGCGCGTCCTCGACGCCGTGCTGGCCGAGATCGTCCGCTAGATGTGAGCTTTCAGGCGGTGGGGCGCCTCACAGCCGCGCGAGCAGCGCCACGCACAGCGCGAGGCCGAAGACATAGGTGCCCAGCGCGCCGGCGAATCGCCAGGGGTTGGTCTGCTCCAGCGTGGGCGTGGCGATCAGCCCGATCGGAAGCAGGAAACGCGCTAGCGTGGCGCCGACGATGAGCGCCAGCTCGATCGTCCCCGGGTCGTTCGCGCCCAGATACAGGAACACCACCGCCAGGAAGGGCGCGAACTCCGCGGTGTTGGCATGGGCGCGCCCGAGCTTCAGCAGCATGCTGGCCGGATCATCGGGCAGACCGGCGCCGCGACGCTCGCGGATGCGTTCGCGCGACACCGCGAAACCCAGCCCGAACAGCAGCAGGCCAAGCGCCGCGGTGCAGAACAGGGCGAGCGGGTGCATCGTCTGGCGCCGCCGTCAGCGGTTCTTGAGCAGGTCGCGGATCTCGCCAAGCAGCGCCGCCTCGGCCGACGGGCCTTTCGGCGCCGGCGCCTCCTTCGGAAAGATCTTGTTGGCGGCCTTGACGATCAGGAACACGGCCCACGCGATCAGGACGAACTTGATCACGGCGTTGAGGAACAGGCCGATATTGAGCGTCACCACGCCCGCTTCCTGCGCCGCCTTCAGCGTCGGCGCGATCTTGTCGCGGCCGGTCAACTGCAGGAACCAGCTGGAGAAGTCGACGCCGCCCAGGATCGGGCCCAGCAGCGCCATGATGATGTCCTTGACCAGCGAATCGACGATGCCCGTGAAGGCCGCGCCCATGATGAACCCGACCGCGAGGTCGAGCACGTTGCCGCGCGCGATGAACGCCTTGAATTCCTGAAGCATGCCTGCCCCCCCTGAAGCCTGTCGTAAGTCTTGGCCGATGCCGCCGCTCGTCGCAAGGCCGCATCGGCCCGCCGGCGGATGCCTCACTCCGCGGCTTCGTCGACGATCCGCGGGCCGCCGCGCTGGAACTGCAGGATCGGCAGCTGCCGGACATTGGTGCCGTCGGGCAGCAGCCGGAATATGCCTTCGTAGCCTTCGAACCCGCCGGGATTGGCGAGGACGGGGCCCAGCGCGCCGTCGCCGGCCTCGCGTAGCGCCGCGATCGCCAGGGCGGCCGCGTCGTAGCCCAGCGACGCCAGCAGGGGCGCGTCCCTGCCGAAGCTCTCGCGATAGCGGCGCGCGAAATCCTCCCGCCGCTTCGTCAGCGGCGCGGCCATGTGCGCGCCGAACAGCGCCACTTCGCGCGCCAGACGCGGGTCGTCCCAGGCGACCGTCGCGACCATGATGTGCTTCTCTCGCGCGTCGATGTCGAAATACGGGACGAAGGACGCCGCCAGCAGCAGCGTGTCGCCGTTGCCCGCGATCAACAGCGCATCGATGCGCTCGATCGCGGCCGCGATCCGCTTCACCGCCGCCGAGATGCCAGGCACGTCGCCGCCATGACGTTCCACGACGGCGATCTGGCCGCCGCCCGCCGTCACCGCGCGCCGATAGGCGTCCTCGACCAGCCGTCCATAATCGTCGTTCGGCGCCACGAGGGCGAAACGCCGCGCGCCCTTGCCGCGCGCGAAGCCGACCGAGCGCTCGACCTGGGTCTTCGGCAGCATGCCGAGGACGAAGACGCCGGGCGACGCGGCGGCGGCGTTGTTGGTGAGGCCCAGCACGGGCACCCTGGCCGCGCGGGCCAGGTCGGCCACCGCCGGGATCTCGGCGCCGAACAGCGGGCCGACGAGCAAGGTGGCGCCGGCTTCGATCGCGCTCTGGGCGGCGGCGCGCGCGCCTTCTGGCGTTCCACCGGTGTCGCGCGGCAGGAAATCGACCGGGATCCCGCCCCGGGCGTCGGCGAGCGCAAGGTTCATCGCATCGAGCAGCGCGGTCCCGATCTCGGCGTTGGCGCCGGACAGCGGCAGCAGGGCGGCGATCTTGGCCTGGACGGCGGGCGCGGCGGCGAAGTCCGCGGGGGCGCCCTCCGTCGTCGCCGGGGGCGTCGCGACCTGTCCCGGCGTGACGACCTGGTTCGTCGACGCGGCGGGCGGGCCCAGCGCGGCGCTCGTGATCTGCGGCTGGACCTGGGCGGGCGCCGGCATGGGGCTCGGGGTCGGATTGCCGACCGGCGGCGCGGGCGGCACCGCCGGGCGCGGCGAAGGTGGTATGGCCCGCGCGGCGTTGGGTCTGCTTCCACCGGCGCCTTGTACGCCGTCGCCCTCGCCCGGTACGGTCGTCGCGCATGCCGCCGTCGCGACGATCGCGAGCGCGGCCAGGAGACGGTGGAGCGCGCGCGGCGCGCGCCGGGCGTCCGGGACAGGAACGAACATCGCCATGGCACCCAAGGATCGGCCTGTCGAAGGCAAGGCGGAGGCGCGCGAGACTATCGGCGCCGCGGCCGCGAGTAAATTGCCCGCGGGCCTTTATCTGGTCGCGACGCCCATCGGCAATCTCGGCGACATGACCACGCGGGGTGCGTCGATCCTGCGCGCGGCGGATCGGATCGCTGCCGAAGACACCCGCGTCGCCCGGCGTCTTCTCGCCGCCCTGGCGATCCCCGCGCCGCCGCTCGTGCGCTACGACGACCATGCCGACGAGGCGACGCGCGAGCGCCTGCTGGCGGCGGTCGAGGGCGGCGAAGCCGTGGCGCTGGTCAGCGATGCCGGCATGCCCGTGATCGCCGATCCCGGGTTCAAGCTTGTACGCGCCGCGCGCCGCCGCGGGCTGCGCGTCACCGTCGCGCCGGGCGCCTCGGCACCGCTCGCCGCGCTCGCGCTGTCGGGGCTGCCCAGCGACCGTTTCTTCTTCGCCGGTTTCCTGCCGGCGACGGAAACCGCGCGGTTGCGCGCGCTCGCCGGACTGGCGAGCGTTCCAGCGACGCTGCTCCTGCTCGAGGCGCCCCAGCGTCTGGCGGCGTCGCTGGCCGACATGGCGCAGGCGCTGGGCGCCGACCGCGAGGCCGTCATCGCGCGCGAACTCACCAAGATGTTCGAGGAGGTGCGATCGGGCAGCCTCGGCGAACTGGCCGCGACCTTCGCCAGCCTGCCGCCGCCGCGCGGCGAGATCGTGGCGGTGATCGGCCCGCCGGCGGCCGACGCGGCGGGTCCGAGCGCGGAGGACCTCGATACCCGGTTGCGTGCGGCGCTCGCGACCATGAGCCTGCGCGACGCCGTCGCGGCCGTTGCCGGCGCCACCGGCGCCAACCGCCGCGAGGTCTATGCCCGCGCCCTGGCGCTCGGCGGCCAGCGCCGATCGTGAGCCGGGCCGCGCGTGGCGCCGCGGCCTGGCGCCGCGGCCGGCGCGCGGAGCGCATCGCGGCCTGGCTGCTGCGCCTCAAGGGCTACGCGATCCTGGCGACCGGGCTGCGGCTGCCGCCGGGGGAGATCGACATCGTCGCGCGGCGGGGCCGGATCCTCGTCTTCGTGGAGGTCAAGGCGCGCGGCGACCTCGCGCACGCTGCCGACGCGGTGCGCCATCGCCAGCGGGCGCGGATCGGCCGCGCCGCGCAATGCTTTCTCGCCGCGCGTCCGGATCTCGCCGGGCTCGGCGCGCGCTTCGACGTCGTGCTGTTCGGCGGCTTGCTGCCCAGCCACATTCCCGACGCCTGGCGCGACGAACGCTAGAGAGGCTTGCGCCGCGGCCGCGGCGCGCCATGATGTCGCCACGGCGCGCCGGCAAGCTGGAACGGCTCGCGATTCGATCTCCAGGGAAGGCCAGACCATGCGTTCAAACGCCGCCGCCGCGCGCCTCGCGCGCCTCGTGACACGTCTCCTGCCCGCCTTCGCGGCGATGTCCCTGGCGGCATGCGTCGAGACCGCGGTCGTCGGCGGCACGGCCGCGGTCGGCGGCGCGAGCGCGCTGCAGGAT
>JBIKXN010000114.1:0-9224 GCA_044355765.1 Alphaproteobacteria bacterium | reverse complement strand
AAACGCTTATGGGCGCGCTCGTGCTGGTGATCGCCGGAGCATTCCTGGCGTTCGTCTACGACTCGACGCGCATGCGCACATCCGGCGGCTACGAGATCGTCGCGCGCTTCGATCGCGTCGACGGCCTCGCGCGCGGCGCCGACGTCAAGATCTCGGGGATCAAGGTCGGCACCGTCGTCGACCAGCGCCTCGACCCGGAACGGTTTCTCGCCGTAGTGCGCATGAGCATCGATCCGGCGGTCAAGCTTCCCGTCGACACGGTCGCGCAGGTCGCCAGCGAGGGCCTGCTGGGCGGCTCTTTCCTGGCGCTCGTCCCCGGCGGCGACGACAAGGTCATCCCCAACGGCGGCGAGATACGCTTCACCCAGTCGCCGGTCAATCTGGTCCAGCTGCTCGGCAAGTTCATGTTCGGCCAGGGCGACAGGGACGCGCCATCGGCCGCGCCGAAGTGAGCCCTCGACGCGCCCGGGCCGCGCCCCGGGCCGCTGGTGCCGCCTGCGCGGCGTTCTGTGCGTGGATGCTGGCTGCCGCCGCGCAGACGCCCGCGCCGTCGCCCCCCGCACCGGCGACGCTCGTGCCGCCGCCCCCGCCGCCGCCGGCGCCTTCGCCCGACGGCAATGCGGCGATCCCGCCGGGCGACGAGCAAGTCCCCGAGGCCGCCAGCGAGCCGGCCGCCGCGCCCGAACCGCCGCCGGACTCCGTCGCCTTTCCCGCGGCGACGCTGCGCGCGCTCGACAAGGTGGCCGGCCGGGTCCGGCAGATCGACATCGGCGTCGGCGAGACGCTGCGTTCGGGCGCGCTGTCCGTGACGCTGCGCGCCTGCCGGTCGCGGCCCGACGACGCGCTGCCCGACAGCGCCGCCTTCGTCGAAGTGAACGAGATCCGCGCCGACTCCGGCGTGGCGCTGCGGCTGTTCACCGGCTGGATGTTCGCCGCGGCGCCGGCCGTCTCTGCGCTCGACCATCCCGTCTACGATGTCTGGCTGGTCGCCTGCAGCACCTCGGCGAGGGGAAGCTCGCGATAGAACCGCCCCGGGGGCCGCGCCAGCGCCTCGGCGAGCAGCGCCAGATAGCGCCGGCGCGGGACCGCCACCGCGCCGAAGTGTTCGAGATGCGCCGTCAGGAACTGGGTGTCGAGCAACGCGTAGCCGCCCACGCGTAGCCGCGCGACGAGGTGGACCAGCGCGACCTTCGATGCGTCGGCGACGCGCGAGAACATGCTCTCCCCGAAGAACGCGGCGCCGAGCGACACGCCGTAGAGGCCGCCGACCAGTTCTCCGTGCTGCCGGCATTCGACGCTGTGCGCGTGGCCGCGCCGATGCAGGTCGCCATAGGCGGCGAGGATGTCGGCGTTGATCCAGGTCTGCTCCCGGCCGGGCGCCGGCGCGGCGCAGGCGCGCATGACCGCGTCGAAATCGCGATCGACCGCGATCTCGAAAGGCGCGCGGCGCAGCGTCTTGCGCAGCGACCGCGAGACATGGAACCCGTCGAGCGGGACGATCCCGCGCAGCCGCGGCTCGATCCAGCGCACGTCACGCGCCTCGGCAGAGTCGGCCATCGGGAAGACGCCGATCGAATAGGCGGCGATCAGGTCGTCGGCGGTGAGCATTCGGTGGTGCCGGCCGCGTCGGCCGTCGCGTTCAGCGCTTCAGCCCGACGAGGCGTTCGAGCCAGTGGATGTCGTAGCTGCCGTCGACGAAGTCGGATGTGCCGAGGATCCGCCGGTGCAGCGGCAGCGTGGTCTCGATGCCGCCGATGACGAACTCGTCGAGAGCGCGGCGCAGGCGCATCAGCGCCTCGTTGCGGCTGCTGCCATGGACGATCAGCTTGGCGACCATGCTGTCGTAATGCGGCGGCACGCTGTAGCCGGCATAGAGCGCGGAATCGACGCGCACGCCGAGTCCGCCGGGCGGATGGTACTCGGTGACGCGGCCGGGCGATGGCCGGAAATCGGTCGGGGATTCGGCGGTGACGCGGCATTCGATCGCGTGGCCGGCGAAGCGCACGGCGTCCTGCGAGAAGGACAGCGGCGCGCCGGCCGCGATGCGGATCTGCTCGCGGACCAGGTCGATGCCGGTGATCATCTCGGTGACGGGGTGCTCGACCTGCAGGCGGGTGTTCATCTCGATGAAATAGAAGGCGCCGTCCTCATAGAGGAATTCGACCGTTCCGGCGTTGCGATAGCCCAGCTTGGCGAGGGCGGCGCAGACCGTCGCTCCGATCTGCTCGCGCTGGCTGGCGTTGAGCGCCGGGGACGGGCTCTCCTCCAGCAGTTTCTGGTGCTTGCGCTGCAGCGAGCAGTCGCGCTCGCCGAGATGGACCACGTTGCCCTGGCTGTCGCCGATGACCTGGATCTCGATGTGGCGCGGATGGGAGAGGTATTTCTCCATGTAGACACGACCGTCGCCGAAAGCCGCTTCGGCTTCGCCGCGCGCCGTGCGGAACGCCTCCTCGAGCGTCGCGCGTTCGGTCGCGACCTTCATCCCGCGGCCGCCGCCGCCCGCCGCCGCCTTGATCAGGACCGGGAAGCCGATCTCCTCGGCGATCGCCGCCGCGGCCGCCGGACTGTCCACGGGGCCGTCCGATCCGGGCACGCAGGGAATGCCCAGTTCGCGCGCGGTGCGCTTGGCGACGACCTTGTCGCCCATCATCCGGATATGCTCGGGTTTCGGGCCGATGAACACCAGCCCGTGCTCCTCCACCATCGCCGCGAAATCGGCGTTCTCGGACAGGAAGCCGTAGCCGGGATGGATGGCGTCCGCGCCGGTGATCGTGGCGGCGCTGAGGATCGCCGGGACATTGAGATAGCTGTCGCGGGCAGGCGGCGGACCGATGCACACGCTCTCGTTGGCGAGCCGCACATGCATCGCGTCGGCGTCAGCGGTGGAGTGGACGGCTACCGTCGATATGCCCAACTCGCGGCAGGCGCGGTGGATGCGCAGCGCGATCTCTCCGCGGTTGGCGATCAGCACCTTCTCGAACATCGCCCCTCCCGCGCCCTGGTGTTCAGTCGATGACGATCAGGGGTTGGCCGTACTCGACCGGTTCGGAGTTCCCGACCAGCACCTGGCCGACCGTGCCGGCGCGCGGGCTCTTGATCGGGTTCATGACCTTCATCGCCTCGATGATCAGCAGCGTCTGGCCCTCGGCGACACGGTCGCCCGGCTTGACGAAGGGGGCGGCGCCGGGTTCGGCGGCCAGGTAGACGGTGCCGACCATGGGCGAGACCACGGCGTTGGCCGGGGGCGCGTCGGCACCGGCGCCGACGGCCGGCGCGGCGCTCGCCGGCGCCGCGGCGGCGACATGGGCGGCGGCGAGTTGCGGGGCCGGCGTACGGGCGACCCGGATCCGGCGGTCCCCGTCCGCGTACTCGATCTCGGTAAGGCCGGTCTCGGCGATGACGGCCGCGAGCATCCGGATCATGTCTGCGTCGGGGGCGAAGCGATTGGGCATGGGCGCGGGTTCGGGACCGGGTTCGAGGACGGGGCGGGTGCCAGCCGGCCCGGGGCCGACTCGCCCCGCGCTTATAGCATGGCCGACGCGGGCGGCACCCAGGGACGATCGCGCCCGCGCCGGACCGTCCTGGTCATGCGCCGGACGCAACGCGCCATGCGCCGGCCGGCCTCGCGCCGTCGCCCGCGCTCGCGTCTAGTGGGCGCGCATGAGCCTCGCCTCGCAGTTGCCGGTGCTCGCGGCCACCATCGGCTCGGCCTTCGGCGGAACGGGCGCGGTGGCGGCGCGTCTGCTCGCCGAGGAGGCTGGGCCGGCGGCGGTCAGCCTGATGCGCTATTTGGGTCTGCTCGCGATCCTTCTGCTGTGGCTGGCGCTGTCGCGCGCCCGGCTGCCGCGCATACAGCCGCGCGACCTGCCGGCGCTGGTTGCCGTCGGCGTACTGCAGTTCGGCCTGTTCGGCTGGCTGTTCAGCGCCGGTTTCGCCTATGTCGGTGCCGCACGCGGCGCGATCGTGCTGTCGACCATGCCGATCCAGACCCTGATCCTGGCGGCGCTGCTGGGGCGCGAGCGCGTCACGCTGCGCAAGCTCGTGGGCATGGCGCTGGGCGTCGCCGGGGTCGCTGTGGCCCTTTGGAGCGACGCAGGCAATGCCGCGCCCGACGCCTGGAAAGGCGATCTGCTGCTCCTGGCGGCCGCATTCGCGACCGCGCTGAACAGCGTCATGGTCGGACCCTATCTGGCCCGCTATCCCGTGCTGACGGTCAGCCTGGTGGCGACCGGCGTAGGCTGCCTGCTCCTGGCCGTCGTGGCGGCCTGGGCCGGCGAGTTCCGGCAGATCGCGGACCTCAGCGCCGGGGGCTGGGGGGCGACGCTGTACTTCGTAATCGGGCCGACCTTCTGCGGGTTCATCACCTGGACATGGGCGCTGAGCCGGGTCGCGCCCACCAGGGTCACGGTCACGATCGTCGTCAATCCGATCGCGGCCGCCGTCGCCGGGGCGCTGGTGCTTGGCGAGGCCCTGGACCAGCGCATCGCGCTGGGACTGGTGCTGGTCGGCGCCGCGATCGTCCTCGTCAACTGGCCGACCCGAGGCCCGGCCGGGGATCGCTGACGGCAGGCGGCGAGGTCAGCGCTGCCGCGCCTTCGCGACCAGGCTGCGCATCGTGGCGAGGTCGATCGCGCCGGGAACGATCTCGGTGCCGATCACGAAAGCCGGCGTGCCGCGTATCCCGAGTTCGCGGGCCAGGGCGCGGTTGCGCTCGATCTGGGCGGCGATCTCCGGCCTCTCCATGTCCGCCCGCAGACGCGCCGCGTCGAGCCCGAGTTCCGTCGCCAGCGCAGCGATCGCCGCATCGTCGAAGCTTCCCCGCCGCGCCATCAGCGCCGCATGGAAGGCCCGGTATGCGCCCTGGCGGTGCGCGGCCAGCGCGGCCCGGGCGGCGACGACCGAATCGGGCCCGAGGATGGGCAATTCCTTGTAGACGATGCGCACGCGGCCATCGCTGCGCAGCAGTTCGGCGAGCGGCGCCACCACCTGGCGGCAATAGGTGCAGCGATAGTCGAAGAATTCCACGATCGCGACGTCGGCGCCCTCGGGACCGAAGGAGGGCGTCTGCGGATCGTCGCGCAGCTCCGGCAGGCGCTGGCGCAGGACGGCCGCCTGATCGAGGCTCGCCTGCGCCTTCTGCCGTTCCTCCAGGATCTCGAGCGCCTCCACGATCACGTCGGGGTTGGCGAGCAGGTATCTGCGGACGATGTCGCGGATCGCCTCCTGCTGGCCCGGGGTGAAGGTCTGGGCGACGGCCTGTGTGCCGACCGCGCTGGCGATGGCAAGGGCGACGGCGAGGAAGGCGAGGCGCAGCGGCGCGGTCATGCGGGGAGTCCCGATCTCTGTGTGGCGAACGGCCACTGGCCGGCCGGCGCAGGCGTCGCGCACGTCATGGCCGGGGCCTGCGGCTGGAGGTTTCCTTGATGTCCTGGGCCCGTTGCCAGGCGGGCGAACCCGGGGGCAGGGCGCGCATCGCGCGGTCGGCGAAATGCGCGGCGTCGGGCCGCTTGCCGATCAGGCTCAGATGCTCGGCCTGCGCATAGTCCGCGAGGCCGGTCTGCCCGTCGCGGGCATAGGCCTGGGCAAGCAGCCGCCAGGTGTCGGGATCGGTCGCGCGCAACGCGCGGGCGCGCTCCAGCACGGCGATCGCGTCCCTGGTCGCGCCGGCCTGCAGCTCGGCCGAGCCGAGTGCCTGGATGATCAGCGGCTCCTTCGGAGCCAGCGCCGCCGCACGCGCATACAAGGTCCGCGCGGCGTCGGGCTTGCCCTGTTCGAGCAGGAACTGCGCGCGCGTCTCGAGAAAATAGGGATCTTGCGGATGTTCGCGGATCAGCGCCTCGAACTGGGCGTCGGAGCCGGCGAAATCCAGCCGCTTGTAGGCGGCGATCGCCCGCGCGTAGCGCGCCGCGACCGACTGGTCGGCGGGACGGAAATTGATCGCGACCCGGTCGGGTTCGAGAAAGCCGATGAGCTTGGCGCGCATGCGCGCGTGGCGCTCGGCGAAGCCGGGCGCCGACGGCGCGTCGGCGAAGCGCGAGCGGGCGACATGGTCGCGGACCGTTTCGACACGCTCGCGGGTGATCGGATGGCTGCGGACATAGGGATCCTGGCGCCCGGCCTGCATCAGCTCCTGGTCGGCGATGATGTCGAGGAACTCCAGCAGTCCGCGCGACGACTGTCCCGTCCGCTCGAGCAGCGCGATCGCCGCCTGGTCCGCCTGGCTCTCCATGCCGCGCGAGTAGCGCAGCAGCATGCGCTCGGTCATCGAAGGTCCGGGGGCACCGCGCGAGCCGCCCCATTCGTTCGGATTCGATGCGCGCGACGACGTGGCGGCCGCGCCGATCGTGGCCAGCATCTCCAGCAGCATCGGCACGGTGGCCTGGCTGATCTGCTCGCGCATCTGCGCCAGGTGGCCGCCCTGGATATGTCCGGTCTCGTGCGCGATCACGCCGATCACCTGGCCCGCATTCTCGCTGCGCACCAGAAGCCCCGTGTTGATGAACATGTTGAGCCCGTTGCCGACGAAGGCGTTCAGCGAACGATCGTTGACCAGGTGGACGCCGATGGCCGCGGGGTCGAGGCCGGCGGCGTTGAAAAGTGGCGCCGAGAAGTCGCGGATGGTAGATTCGATCTCCGCGTCGCGGATGAAGGCGATGCTGCGCCTCTGCGCCTCGGCGGGGCCGGCGCAGAGCGCCAGCGACGCCGCGACTAGCACCGCCCGCCAGAACAGGTCACGGATGTATTCGAGCAGCCCTACGCCCCGCCCGACGGGACGCGCCGACCGCAACGGTCCAGGAAGCGCGCGCATGGGTTCTTCAACCGTTTCGACGGAGCGGCATCCACAGGAAGCTAGTCGCACCCTGTGGCGGAATCCAGGCATGCGCTCGATGCTTTTTTGCATCCTCCTGGCGACGACGGGCTGCGCCGGCGGCGGCGAGGCCGGCGGGCCGGCACCGGTCTTCGTCGGCGCGGCCGCGGTGGACGAGCCGCGCGCGGCGCTGGTCGCGCGCGAGATCCTGGATGCCGGCGGGTCCGCGGTGGATGCCGCCGGCGCGGCTTATTTCGCGCTCGCCGCGACCATGCCCGCGCGCGCCGGCCTCGGCGGCGGCGGCGCATGCCTTGTGTTCAATCCCGCGCTGGCCCGGGTCGAGGCGGTCGACTTCATGGCGCGTCCGGCAGCCGGCGGCGGCAGTCCGGTGCCGATGAACGCGCGCGGCTTCTTCGTCCTCCACGGGCGCTACGGCAAGCTGCGCTGGGAGCAGATCGTCGCTCCGGGCGAGGCCCTGGCGAAGTTCGGCGCGCCGCTGTCGCGCGCCGCCGCCCGTGACCTCGCGGACAACGCCGCGCGCATCGGCTCCAGTCCCGATCTCGCGCGGGTGTTCCGTCCAGGCGGCGTCCTGCCGCGCGAGGGCGAGCGTCTCGCGCAGCCCGATCTCGCGGTCACGCTGGCCTCGATCCGCACCCGTGGCGCGAACGACCTTCATTCCGGGGCCGCCGCCCAGCAATTCCTCGTCGCTGCGCGTGCGGCCGGAGCCGGATTCGACTCCGCCGCCCTGGCGGCGGCGGCGCCGCAGTTCCGCGCGCCGCTGGCGGCGTCGTTCCAGGACGTGCGGGTCTCCTTCCTGCCGCCACCGTCCTGGGCCGGGATCGTCCAGTCCCAGATGTGGCACATGCTGGCGCCGCGCTGGTCCGCGGCCTCGAACGACCAGCGCCAGGATCTCGCCCTCGATGCGCAGGCGCGCGCGCTGGCGGATGCGGCGCGGTGGACGGCGCTGGATCCATCGGATTTCGCCGTCGCCGTCGAGGCGTCCTCGGCGAGCCGCGCGCGGGCGCTGCTCGCCGCCCCGCCCGCGGCGCCGACGGGCGCCGTGTCGACGGGGCTGGCCGATCCAGCGAGCGCGTCGATCGTCGTCGCCGACCGCGACGGCGGGGCGGTGGCCTGCGCGGTGTCCCTGGGCGGTGCCTTCGGGTCCGGGCGTGTCGCCAATGGCGTGGTGCTCGCCGCCGCGCCCGACGCGCGCGCGCCAGCGCTGTCCGCGGCGATGGCGACGCGCGGCCTGGGCGGCGTGTTCACGCTGGCGCAGCGCGCCGACAGCGCCCAGTTGATCTTCGCCGGCGCTGGCGGCGGCAACGGCGCCGCCGCCGCTCTGGTCGGCGTCGCGCTGGGGGCGGTCGTCGAGCGGGCGCCGCTCGACCGCGTCATGGCGCGGCCGCGTCGGGCGATTGCGGGCGACCCGGTGCAGACGTTCGGCGAGGTCGATGCAAGGGCCGGAGCAGGCGTCGGCCAGCCCGCCCTCGGACGCCTCAACGTCATCGCCTGTCCGGCAGGTTTCTTCGACGACTCCACGGCCTGCCGGGTCCAGTCCGACCCGCGCGGCGACGGCCTCGCCGTCGGCGGCGTACGTTGACGGGTGGGGACCATGGCCCTGAGGCCCTCGCGCCGTAGCTCGATCGCGCCGTTCATCGTGATGGACGTGATGCGCGCGGCGACCGCGCGCGATCGCGCCGTGGCCGATCCTGCCGACCGCACGGTCCATCTGGAGATCGGGCAACCCGGGGGCGCCGCGCCCGGGCCGGTGCTCGACGCGGCGGCGCGTGCGCTGCGCAGCGACAGGCTCGGCTATACCGACGCGTTCGGCCTGCCCGAACTGCGCGCGCAGATCTCCGCTCGCTATCGCGCCGCCTATGGCGTCGATGTCGCGCCCGAGCGCATCGTCGTCACGACCGGTTCTTCCGGCGCCTTCGTGCTCGGCTTCCTCGCCGCGTTCGACGTCGGCGCGCGTGTCGCGCTCGCGGATCCCGGCTACCCTGCATACAGGAACATCCTGTCGGCGCTCGGCGTCGAAGTCGTTGGCCTGCCGACCGGCGCGCAGGATCGCTACCAGCCGACGATCGAGCGCCTAGAGGCCGCTGGCCGGCTCGATGGGCTGATCGTCGCCAGCCCGGCCAATCCGACCGGCACGATGCTGCCCGCCGGCGAGCTCGCCGCGCTTGCGGCTTGGTGCAGGTCGCGGGGTGTCCGGCTGGTGTCGGACGAGATCTATCACGGGATCGTCTATGGGCCGCCGGCGATCACGCTGGCTGGCGACGGCGACGCCATCGTCGTCAACAGCTTCTCGAAATACTTCGCGATGACCGGGTGGCGTCTCGGGTGGATGGTGGTGCCGCCCGATCTGCTGCGCGCGGTGGAGGTTCTGGCGCAGAACCTGTTCATCTCGCCGCCG
>JBIKXN010000115.1:0-9224 GCA_044355765.1 Alphaproteobacteria bacterium | reverse complement strand
GCGATCGAGATCATCGCCATCACGCTCGCCATCTATCTGTCCATCGGGCTCGCCGTGTCGGCGTTCATGAACTGGTACAACGCGCGCATCGCGCTGGTGACGCGATGAAGCCGCTCGCCTGGATTCGTGCCAATCTCTTCGCGACGTGGCTCGACGCCGCGATCACCCTGGCCTGTGCCTGGCTGATCTGGCGCTTCCTGCCGCCGA
The DNA here is from genome assembly GCA_044355765.1 of Alphaproteobacteria bacterium. Taxonomy (GTDB): domain Bacteria; phylum Pseudomonadota; class Alphaproteobacteria; order CACIAM-22H2; family CACIAM-22H2; genus CAIOSQ01. The sequence continues at coordinate 9,017 of JBIKXN010000115.1, read as the reverse complement.
TCCTCGACTGGACAATCCTGCGCGCCGACTGGATCGGCGACGACCGCTCGGCTTGCGATTCGGGGGGCGCGTGCTGGGTGTTCGTGCGCGCGCGCTTCGACCAGTTCATGTACGGGCTCTATCCCGCGTCGCAGACCTGGCGGGTCGACCTCGCCGGCGTGCTGCTCGCCGTGCTCGTGACCTGGGCCGCGTGGGGCCGGTTGCCCGGGCGACGGATCGCGATCGCGACGCTGCTCGCGGTCTACCCCGTCATCGGCCTGTGGCTGCTGCTCGGCGGCTTCGGCGGCCTGACCTATGTCGAGACCCGCCAATGGGGCGGTCTGATGCTGACCGTCTTCATGACGGTCTATGCGGGGCTCTTCGCTTTTCCGCTCGGTGTCCTGCTGGCGCTCGGCCGGCGGTCGGAACTGCCCGTGATCCGAACGCTGTCGGTGGCGTTCATCGAATTCTGGCGCGGCGTGCCGATCATCACGGTGATCTTCCTTGCCTCGCTGCTGCTGCCGCTGATCCTGCCGGTCAACATCGACCGGCTGATCCGCGCCGTGGTCGGGCTGACGCTGGTGGTCGCCGCCTACATGGCCGAGGCGATCCGCGGCGGCCTCCAGGCCGTTCCCAAGGGCCAGTACGAGGCGGCGGCTGCGCTCGGCCTGGGCTATTGGCGCGCGACGGGGCTGATCGTGCTGCCGCAGGCGCTGCGCATCTCGCTGCCGGCGCTGGCCAACGAGTTCATCGCGCTGTCGAAGAACACGACGCTGGTGCTGATCGTGTCGCTTTTCGACCTTCTGGGCATCGTGCATGCGGCCTCCGCCGATCCCAAATGGGTGGGCTACAACGTCGAGGGATATGTCTTCGCCGGCACGATCTTCTGGTTCGCGTGTTTCGCGATGTCCCGCTGGTCGGCGTCGCTGGAGCGGCGCCTGGGTGCGGCGCGCAGCGTCTGAGGCCTCCCGCACAGCGCGTATCGCCCCCCTCGCGCGACGCCGCGGATCGCGCGTCGCCCCGCCGGCCAAGCGCGCTACCGCTCGAAGCGCGGCAGCGTCACGCGCCTGCCGAGCGCCAGCGCGTCCAGCGTCATCCGGAGCGGCGCCAGGTCCACGTCGCTGCGCCCGCTTCGGACCAGGTCGGCGAAGCGGGCGTACAGCGCCGGATACTCCGCACGCGCCTCGCGCACCGCGACCGTACCGTCGATCGTCAGCGTGCCGCCGCTGTCGAGCAGCTCCAGCCGGTGTCCGCACGCTGTCTCGATCCGCAACTCGCGCTGGTCCGGTCCGGCATGGTTCCAATCCGTGTGCATCTCGAGCCTGCCGTCGCCGTGGCCGTCCAGCGTGCCGAAGCGCAGCGTGGCGGCCAGCGGCGCGGCATGGTTCGCCGCGATGCGCAGCTCGGCGCCGCGCAGGACGGGAGGCGGGTCGACGATCCGCGCCAGCACCGACAGGGCGTTGATCGCCATGTCGAACACGCCCAGGCCATCGGCCTCCCAGATCCAGCCCTGATCCGGGTGGAAGGCGCGGAAATCCTCGTTCCAGTCGATGCGCATCGCCGCCAGCTTGCGCCCTACCAGGAAGCGGCGGGCGGCCTCGACCGCCGCGTTGTGCTGCGAGTGCCAGGTGGCGAAGAGCACGCGACCCCGGCACGCCGCGATCCGCACCAACGCTTCCGCCTCGCCCATCGTCGCTGCGGGGGGCTTCTCGAGCAGCACGTGCTTGTCCGCCAGAAGCGCGTCGCGCGCGATCGCGAAACGCGCCGCCGGGGGGGTACAGATCGCCACCGCATCCAGCGCACAGGACGCCAGCATCTCGCGATGATCGCCATATACGTCGATCCCGCTCGCGCCGGGTCCGCCGCCGAGGCTGGCAAGACCGGACAGCGCGAAGCGCGGATCGTCCGCGATCGCCGGAAGGTGGCGCCGCCGCGCGATCTGTCCCAGCCCGACGACACCGATGCGAATCGTCATCTCGATCCCTTCCGCGAACCCAAGCTCGCCCCGGCCCGCCCCGGGTATCGGAGCATCCGCTGCCCGGCGCCGCGCCGGCCAGGGCAGGAAATCGTCGGCGAAACTGTCTATCCTCCGCCGTGTCCTCTTGCCAATCACGGGAGCAGCCATGACCCTCGCAAGCTTCGCCCTTCCCGCCGCGGTCACGCTGATGATCGCCGCCCTTCTATTCGCATGCGCCCTGCGGGTGGGCCGGATGCGGATGCGCCACAAGATCGACGCGCCGGCCACCACCGGCCATCCCGATCTCGAGGTGGCGCTGCGCGTGCAGATGAACACGCTGGAGAACGCGGTGCTTGTGCTTCCCGTGCTCTGGGTGGCCGCTGTCTATTTCGGGCCGCGCGCCGCCGCGCTCGCCGGCGCGGTCTGGGTGGCGGCGCGCATCTGGTATGCGGTCGCCTACACGACCGACCCGCGCACGCGCGGCGGCGGTTTCGTCGGCGGGATCATCGCCTGGGCGGCGCTGATGCTGATGGCGTGCTGGGGGATCTGGGCGGCGGTGGCGGCGTGACCGACCCCCGCGCCGGGGACGAGGCGCCGACGCGGCGGCTTCGGCCGCTGCGCAGCCTGCTGCCATTCCTGGCGCCCCATGCCGGACGGATCGCGCTGGCGGCCCTGTTCCTCGTGCTCGCGGCCGGGGCGACGCTCGCGCTGCCCTGGGCGGTGCGGCATCTGATCGACGGCGGTGCCGGTCTTCCCGGTGGAACGCCCGGCGCCGATCGGCTGGCCGCGATCCGCGACGGGATGCTGCCGCTTTTCGCGCTCAGCGTCGTCCTCGGCGTGTCGACCGCCGCGCGTTTCTACATGGTCAGCTGGATCGGCGAGCGCGTGACCGCCGATCTGCGCCGCGCGGTCTATGCGCATGTCCTGCGCCAGAGCCCGCAATTCTTCGACAGCGTGAAGACCGGCGCGGTGCTCAGCCGCCTGACCGCGGATACCGCGGTCGTGCAGGGGGCGGTGGGCTCGAGCGTGAGCCTGGGGCTGCGCAGCTCCGTCATGTGCGCCGGGGCCCTGGCGATGCTGCTGGCCACCAGCCCGCGTCTGGTGCTGACGGTCGTGGCGGTGATCGTGGCCGTGGTCCTGCCCGCGCTGCTCATTGGCCGGCGCGTGCGCCGCCTGTCGCGCGCCAGCCAGGACCGTATCGCCGACACCAGCGGCGTCGCCGCCGAGGTGCTCAACGCCGTGCCGGTCGTGCAGAGCTTCGTCCAGGAGGACGAAGAGGCCGCGCGCTTCGCGGCTCTCAATGAAAAGGCGTTCGCGACCTCGGCGCGGCGGGCCGCCACGCGCGCCGCGCTGACCGCGTTCCTGATCGTCGGCGTGTTCGGCTGTCTGCTCTGGGGCCTGCATGGCGGTGTCCAGGCGGTGATCGATGGCCGGACCAGCTGGGGCACGCTGACCCAGACCGCGCTCTATGTCGGCCTGATCGCGTCGAGCGTCGCGGTCCTGGCCGAGGTCTGGGGCGATCTGCTGCGCGCTTCCGGCGCCACCGAGCGGCTGATGGAGCTGCTCGATGCCCGTTCGCCGATCGCCGATCCGCCGCAGCCGGTGCCGTTTTCCGACGCCGGTGGCGGCGTTCGCGTCCAGTTCGACGCGGTGCGCTTCGCCTATCCCGCGCGTCCGGCGGCGGTGGTGCTGGACGGGCTCGATTTCGCCGTCGCGGCCGGGCAGACGGTGGCGCTTGTCGGTCTGTCGGGTGCGGGCAAGACGACCGTGTTCCAGCTGCTGCAGCGTTTCTACGACGTGCAGGACGGCGCGATCCGCATCGACGGGATCGATCTGCGGCAGGTCGGCCTTGCGGCGCTGCGCGCGCGCATCGCGGTGGTGCCGCAGGAGCCGGTGATCTTCTCGGGCAGCGTCCTCGATAATCTGCGCTATGGTCGGCCGCGCGCGCGCGAGGACGATGCGATCGCCGTGGCGCGCGCCGCCTTCGTCGACGATTTCGTCGCGCGCCTGCCCGAGGGCTATGCCACGCTCGTCGGCGAGCGCGGCATGCGGCTGTCGGGCGGCCAGCGCCAGCGCATCGCGATCGCCCGCGCCATGCTCAAGGACGCGCCGCTGCTGCTGCTCGACGAGGCCACCAGCAGTCTCGACGCGGAAAGCGAGCGTGCGGTGCAGGCGGCGCTGGACACGGCGATGCGCGGCCGGACCACGATCGTCATCGCGCACCGGCTGGCGACCGTCCAGCGGGCCGATCGCATCCTGGTCCTCGATCGCGGCCGGCTGGCCGACAGCGGCACCCATGCCGAACTCGTGGCCCGCAACGGCCTCTATGCCCGGCTTGCCGCCCTGCAATTCGGCGCCGCGCCCTGAGCGTCGGTGGCGCGTGGCTCGCCAGCGAAACGCGATCCGGAGTACTGTTCTGCCTCCGCGCATTTGTTGGCTAGCGCGCGTCGGGCGCAGAACATCACTCTGGATCGGCTTCCACGGATCGGGACGCAGATGGACAGGATGACGCCGGCAGAGATCGAGGATCTTGCAGCGCGGGCGCTGGGTCGCGCCGGGGCTGCGCCGCATCAGGCCTTGCCGGTCGCGCGCTCGATCCGCCGAGCCGAGGAGGACGGGATCGGTCCGGTGGGTCTCGGCTATCTGCCGACCTATGTCGCGCATCTGCGCGGCGGCAAGCTGTGCGGCGACGCGCACCCCGTGGTGGCGCAGCCGCGCCCCGGGACGGTGCGTGTCGACGCCGCGCATGGTTTCGCGCACCCCGCCTTCGAGGCCGGCCTGCCCGCCCTCGCGCAAGCCGCGCGCGCCAACGGCGTCGCGGCGATGGCGATCAGCCGCAGCTATTCGATCGGCGTGCTTGGCCATCCCGTCGAGGACATCGCGCGGCTGGGACTGGTCGCGCTGGCGATGACGAATTCGCCGCCCAACATGGCCGTGTGGGGCGGTCGCCGAAAGATCTTCGGCACCAACCCGATCGCCTTCGCCGTACCGCGCGCGCCGGATCCGCTGGTCGTCGACATGGCGACGACGGTGGTGACGAAGGTGGCTCTTGCCGAGCGCGCGGCGGCCGGCGCGTCGATCCCGCCGGACTGGGCGATCGATGCCCAGGGCCGGGCGACGACCGACGCGAAGGCCGCGATGGCGGGCGCGATGCTGCCCTTCGGCGGCGCCAAGGGAGCCAATGTCGCGCTGCTGGTCGAACTCTTCGCCGCGCTGCTGACCGGAGCGGTGGCGTCGCGCGACGTCCAGCCCTACGCCGTCGCCCGGGGCGAGCCGCCCGGCGTCGGCCAGTTCTTCCTCGCCTGCGATCCGGACGCCTTCGCGCCCGGCTTCGCGGACCGCCTGGCGGCGCTTGCAGCGGCGATCGTCGCGGAGCCAGGGGTGAGGCTTCCCGGCGATCGCCGGCTCGCGTCGCGCGCGGCCGCGTCGCGCGTCGGGATCGCGGTCCCCTCCGACCTCCTGGCCCGAATCGAGAGCGACGCATGAAGATCACCGCCATCCGCGCGACCCCCGTCAATCTGCCGCTCGAACTCCCCTATCTCTGGAGCTACGGCGCGCTCGCGGGCTTCAGCAAGACGATCGTCGAGGTCGATACCGACGCGGGCATCGTCGGGCTCGGCGAGGGGCCATCGCCCGCCAATGTCGCGACCATCGAGAAGATCTTCGCGCCGCGTCTGGTGGGGCGCGATCCCTTCGACATCCAGGGCGCGGAGGAGATCTGCCTGCCCAGCTGGCGCGGGGTCGGAACGATCGACGTCGATCTCGCCTCGATCCGCGCCTTCGGCGCGATCGAGATGGCGCTCTGGGATATTCGCGGCAAGGCCTGGGGCCAGCCGCTGCATCGCCTTCTCGGCGGCGCGCATCGCGAGGCGATCGCGTTCACCGACTATTTCGCCTTCCGCGAGGGCGGCGAGACGACGCCGGAGGCGGTGCGCGACTACTGCCTGGAGCTGAACGCGCGCCATGGCACGACGATGTTCGAGGGAAAGCTGTCCACCGCCGATCCCGCGCCCTCGATCCGCGTGCTCGAGCTGCTGCGCGCGGCGCTCGGACCCGCGGCCGTGCTGCGCGTCGACAGCAACAAGGCCTATTCGCTGACCGAGGCGCGCCGCGTCGCACGGGCGATCGAGCCGCTCGACATTCGCGCCTGGGAGGATCCAGTCGCGACATTCGAGGAGATGGCGCAGCTTCGCCGCCACACCGCGATACCGTTCTCGGTCCATACACCCGACATAAGGCGCGCGGTGGCGCTCGGTGTGCCCGACGCCTTCTGCACCGACGTGAACGTTCATGGCGGCATCGGCCGTACGCTGCGCTTCATCGGCGCATGCGAGGCGATGAACATCGATTTCTGGTGCTATTCCGGGGATTCGGGAATCGCCAGCGCGGCCTATCTGCATCTCGCCGCCGCCCTGCCGCATATCCGCGAGCCGAGCCAGTCGTTGTTCCGCATGCAGCCGCTCGACGTCATCGAGGAGGGACCGTTCCGGCCCGTGCGCAACCTGGTGAAGGTGCCGCAGGGGCCCGGCCTCGGCGTGACGCTCGCGCGCGACAGGCTCGCGCATTGCCACCGTCTGTTCGTCGAGCACGGCCCCTACGACAAGTTCCGCGATCCCGACCGACCGGGCGTGTTCCGCCGCCTGCCGTTGCGCTGAGCGCCAGAGCGCGTTTCGCTCCGTCGCCAGCGTCGCGCCCCACGCCGCTCGCGCTGGCGCTTCCCCTCATACGCGCGCGAGCGCATTGGGGAGGCGATGGCCGCTCATCTGGGCCGGTGCCACGCTGCCGGTCTTCTGCTGGCGCCACATGAGCTTCATCGCGCAGATCTCGCTGATCTAGACGCGGGCCGCCGCGGCGCCACGCGACGTGTCCTCTTCGACTGCCGTTAGGATCCGACGCCGCGGTCTCCCGACAACCGTGCGGCAATCCATGCTGGCCTCTCCGACCCAGTTGCCAGCTCTGTTCAGATTTCGTCCCGCCAGGGGATCCCTCTTCGGTTCCGCGCGGCCGCAAACGATTCCAGGTCGCTCGCTCGCACGGTGCTCCGCGTCAACCCGTCTCCCAGGGGAAGCTGTCGAGGCGGACGGGGCCCGCGGCGGTCAGCAGGACCTGGGTCTCCAGCTTGACGCATTCGCGCCCGTGCTCCTCGCCGATCAGCGACTCGACGCAGAGCACCATGTTCTCCTCGAACAGCGAGGGGTAGGCGCGCGCGAAGTCGACATGCGTGGGAACCGACGGCCACTCGTCCGCCAGCCCCACGCCGTGCAGCGCCACGGAATAGCGCCGCGCCTGGAACCGGTCCGGGATGCGCCAGCTCTTCTCGTCGAATTCCCGGCTGGTCATGCCGGGCCGCAGGATCGCAGTGTTGTGCTCGATCTGCTCGACCGCGGCGGCGTAGAGATCGCGCTGCTGCGGCGTCATGGGCAGGTGACCGATCGTCCAGGATCGCGACAGGTCGGCGCAGTAGCCGTAGGGGCCGATCATGTCGGTGTCGAAGGCCAGCATGTCGCCGGCCTCGCAGATCCGGTCCGAGCTTTCCTGGAACCAGGGATTGGTGCGCGGCCCCGATGCGAGCAGCCGGGTCTCCAGCCACTCGCCGCCGGAGCGGATGTTCTCGTAGTGAAGCTCCGCCCAGATCTCGTTCTCGGTCCTGCCGGGCTGCGAGCGCTCGTACATCCGGGCCATGCCGGCCTCGCAGACGCGGATCGTCCACTTCATCAGCTCGATCTCGTCCGCGCTCTTGATCTTGCGCGCGTGCTCGGTCAGTTCCTGGCCCTCGACCAGCGTCACGCCGCGGCGACGCAGCGCATCGACGCCTTCCATCTCGAGCTTGTCGACGGCCAGGCGCATGTTGCCGCCGCCGCGCTGCCGCAGGATGTCGACGATCTCGTCGGCCCAGAGCTCGACGCGTTCGTGCAGCCGCGAACCAGCGGAGAAATAGAACCACGTGCGCGCCGTCCGTACCTCGTCGATCGTCTCGAAGCCGCGCGCCAGATGCTCGGACTTGCCGTACTCGAAATCGATCGCGTGCCCGTCGGCGCAGACCACCGCGTAATGCGACGGGTTGTGCGTCATCCAGAGCTGCATGTTGGTGACGTCGAGCGCATAGCGGATGTTCACGGGGTCGTAGAGCAGGATCGCGGCGCAGTCATGCGCGGCCACCTGCTCGACCAGCCGGCGCTTGCGCCACGCGCGCGCGGCCCGGAGCGTCGCCGCAGGTATCGGGCTGCGCAGCGGCCGGTCCGCGCCCTCCGGATTGAGATAGGCGCTCTTGCGCGGATCCTTGAACAGCGTCGTCATGGCTCTGGCTCCCCGCGGGAAAATCCGGTCCAGTCTACTATTCGACCCCGGCACGACAATCGTTGCCGGGCGCGGATCCGAAATAGTACCCGGGATGGGATTTCCCGCGCGCGACAGGGGCGCGACCGAGGCGAGGTGGGCACCCGACCGGCTCTAGGCCGGCGCTCGCGATGCGCCGTCGCCCGGGCATCCCAGATCGCGGCGACCGGCGAGGTATTGCGCGATCAGGACCCGCAGGCGATCGGCGCCGAAGGAATGGTAGTGGCCGGGATGCACAAGCCGCGGGCCCAGGCGCGCCAACCGTTCCATGCTGACGCAATACGCATCGGGCATGCAGCCTGCCGCGTCGTCGATCAGGCGGCCGTCATACACGACGTCTCCCGAATAGAGCGTGTCCTGCGCGCGGTCGTAGAGCGCGATCGACCCAGGCGAGTGACCGGGCAGGTGCAGGACCTCGAGCGCGCGGTCGCCGAGATCGATGACGTCGCCCTCGTCCAGCGCCCGCCGCACCTGGCTCGGCCGGAAGCGATACCCCGCCGCGCTGAAGCCCGTATGGGGCAGGGCGTGGAAATACCGCTCGAGATTGAATCCCTGCGCGGGGAGGGCGAGCGCGGCGGCAGCGTCGCCGCAGGTCATCGTCCCGACCTCCCGACAATGCAGGCAGGTGTTCTCGAAATCCGCGAGACCGCCGGCATGGTCGAAATGCGCATGGGTGCACACCACCGTCAGCGGCCTGTCGAGCAGCGGGGCAAGATACAGGGCGAGATTCGACACGCCGAGGCCG
>JBIKXN010000113.1:0-9237 GCA_044355765.1 Alphaproteobacteria bacterium | reverse complement strand
GGTGGTGGGAAGACCCCGCGCGCACGCCCGCCGAGCGCTCGAGAACTCTCGCGCGTCTCGTGCGCGGCGAATTGCTGCGCGCGAGCCTGCGCCGGATGCTGAGGCGTTGATCAGCGCGAATCTGCCCTTCTAGCGCTTCGTCGCCTGCTCCCACTCCGGCGCGAACAACTCGCCGCGCAGCAGATGCAGCGGCGCGCGCCAGTAGAGCTTGACGTCGTAGAACGGGTCGGTGGCGATCTTCGTCGCCCAGGCGAGGCTGGCGACGAGATCCTCGGTGAAGAGCAACTGGGCCATCCGGAACGCAACCCCGGCCAGACCCAGGACCAGCCAGACCACGCCGACGCTGCGCACGAACTCGCGCCAATCGTCATGCGGCTCGATCAGGCCGAACAGCGACGGATCGGCCAGCAGGATCATCGGCAGCATCGCCCAGATCGCCATCAGGAACACCTTGCGGCGCAGGTTGTAGCCGACCTTGATCGCTTCCTTGTGCGCATGCGTCGCGCGGTTCACATGGTCGAAATCCTTGGGCTCGAAGAAGAAATGTCCGATCTGCCGGGTCGTCATGCCGACCAGCCAGGCGACAAGGGCCGCGAGCGGCGGATCGATCAGGAGGAGCACATAGGCGACCAGAAAGGACGTTGCGCTGACGAGGTGCAGCGCCTGGTTGATCCGGCTGTGGTGGTAGAGACGGTGATCGTCGTGGCGCTGCTCGCGCAGGGTCTCGGCGAATCGGGCCATGGTCGTTTCCTCTTCTATGGATGGCGTTGGACCGGGCGCGCGTCAGGACACGCGCAGCTTGGCGACTCTCAGCAGGGCGAAATGACCGAAGGGGGGCATCGGCCGCCGCTCGACCAGATGCAGGCCCGGCCACCGGGCGAGCCAGGCCTCGAACCGCGCGAAGGGAAACTCCGAGCGCCATCCCAAACGCTCGACGATCGGCTGCAGCCCGCGCTCGACGGCGCGGCGCGGGCCCGACTCGGCGCCGATGCGGTTGACCAGGATGATCTCGCCGCCTGGCCGCAGCACGCGCGCGAACTCGTCGAGCGCGGAATCGGGATCGGGCACGGTATTCACCACGTACTGCGCCATCACCACGTCGAAGCTGGCGTCGTCGAAGGCGAGGCGTTGGGCGTCCATCTCCACGAGCTCCTCGACATTGTCGAGGCCGAGCGCGGTGACCCGCTTGCGCGCCCTCGCCAGCATGTCGCGCGAGACGTCGATGCCGACGACCCGCAACGGCGATTTGTAGGAGGCGAGGGCGATACCGGTGCCGACGCCGACCTCGAGCACGCGGCCACCGACCCGGCGCGCCGCCTCTGCGGCCTCGGCGCGCGGCCCGGCGAAGAGCTTTCCGAACACGATGTCGTAGACCGGCGCCCAGCGCCGGTAGCTTCGCATCACACCTTGCGTGTCGATCATCGCCTGCCCTGTCCGTTCTTGCCAAATCGTCGATTCGCGACAATGGCCGGCGAGCGTCACGCTTTCGTGACAGAGCCATTGTCGATCCGCGACGCCGCCGTCGCGACCGCGCGACGGCTTGACGTCTCCGGCGCCGCGGGGCCTTGATGCGCAGATGCAGATGAAGTCCGACCGGCCGACTTCGCGAATCGTCCCCCTGTCCGTCGCGGCGGCCGCGCTCGCCCTGCCCGCCGTTCTCTGGCATGGCGGTGCGGCGACCGGTGCGGCGGCCGCGGTCGTGGCTGTCGCCGTCGTCGCTCTCATCCTGGCGCCGCGTCGCGCGCTGGCCGATGCCGCGGCGCGCCTCGCCATGGGCGTCGCAGAGGCCGAACGCCAGGCGGCGGCGCGGATCCGCGTCGCGGAGGACGAGGCCCGCGCGGCTGCCGTCGTGCTCGAGGCGCTGCCCGACGCGATCGTCGAGCTCGACGCGGAGCGGCGGATCGTCCGCGCCAACCGCGCCGCGCGCGAATTGATGGGTGCCGCGGCCGGGACGTCGCTGCTTGCCGCCATCCGAGATCCGGACATCCTGGCCGGCGTCGACGACGCGCTCGCCGGGCGCGACACCGTGAACGTTCCCTTCGTGCTTCCGGGCGCGGTCGAGCGGCATTTCGACGCCATCGTCCTGCGGCTCGACATCGGCGCGGGGCTGCGCAGCCGCGCCGCGGTGCTGTTCCGCGACGTCACGGCGCTGCGCCGCGCCGACCGGGTGCGCGCGGATTTCGTCGCCAATGTGAGCCATGAGTTGCGGACACCGCTGACCGCCGTCGCCGGCTTCGTCGAGACGCTGCTGGGCCCCGCGCGCGACGACGAGGCGGCGAGGCTGCGCTTCCTCGCGATCATGGATGCCGAGGCCAAGCGCATGACGCGCCTGGTCGCCGATCTGCTGTCGCTGTCGCGTATCGAGGCCACGGAGCATACGGCGCCGACCGATGCCGTGGCGCTGGAGCCGCTGATCGGGCGCGCCGCGGATTCGCTCGGCGCGGCCGCGAAGGCGAAGGGCTCGAAGGTCATCGTGACGCTCGAGCCGGGCCTTCCGCCTGTCGTCGGCGACGCCGACCAGCTGCAGCAGGTCCTGCAGAACCTCGTCGACAACGCCATCAAGTACGGGCGCAGCCCGGGCGAGGTCCGGATCCAGGCGCGGCGCGCCGATCGACCCGGCCTGCCTGGCCCGGCGATCGACATTGCGGTGGCCGACGATGGCGAGGGCATCGCGCGTCCCCACCTCGCGCGGCTGACCGAGCGATTCTATCGCATCGATGCCGGCCGGTCCCGCCGCCTCGGCGGCACCGGCCTGGGCTTGGCGATCGTCAAGCACATCGTCAAGCGCCATCGCGGCCAGCTGACGATCGATAGCGAGCAGGGCAAGGGGTCGGTCTTCACGGTGACGCTGCCGGCCGCTGGCGCGGCGCCAGCCGCGCCCGCCGCGTCGCAGTAACGATTGTCATATTGATGTAACCAAACTGGCGCAGCTTGGTCTCGCCGGGCGGATAAGTGGACGCGACCCGTCATCTTCCCCCGCCAGGAGATCCCATGAAGACCCCTATCCTCGTCGCCGCCATCGCCGCGCTGGCCGCCGGTCCGGCGCTCGCCCAGCAGGCGCGCGACCAAATTCGTGCCGTCGGCTCCTCGACGGTGTTCCCGTTCACCACGACAGTCGCTGAGAACTTCGCCCGCACGTCGGGCATGAAGGCGCCGATCGTCGAATCGACCGGCACCGGTGGCGGCTTCCGTCTGTTCTGCGCCGGTGTCGGCACGCAGCATCCGGACATCTCGAATGCCTCGCGCGCGATCACGAAGAGCGAACTCGAGACCTGCACCAGGAACGGGGTGACCGCGATCACCGAAGTCAAGATCGGTTTCGACGGCATCGTGCTGGCGGTCAAGAAGGGCGCGCCGAAATTCGACGTCACCCGCCAGCAGATGTGGCTTGCGCTCGCCCGGCAGGTGCCGCGCAACGGCCAACTGGTGGCCAACCCGTACCAGCGCTGGAGCGAGATCGATCCCAAGCTGCCGAACATCGCGATCGAGATCATGGGTCCGCCCCCGACCTCTGGAACGCGCGACGCCTTCGTCGAGATGGTGATGGATTTCGGCTGCCGGGATGTCGCCGAAATCAAGGCGATCGCGGACGCCCGCGCCCGCGCCCAGGCCTGCGCGGCGATCCGCGAGGACGGCAGGTTCATCGAGGCAGGCGAGAACGACAACCTGATCGTGCAGCGTCTGGTCGCGGGTCAGGGCGTCGCGATCGGGATCTTCGGCTATTCCTTCCTCGAGGAGAATGTCGACAAGCTGCAGGCCAAGCATATCGACGGCGTCGAGCCGAGCTTCGAGAACATCTCGTCCGGCAAGTACCCGGTCTCGCGCTCGATGTTCGTCTACGTCAAGAACGCCCATGCGGGCGTCATCCCCGGCCTGCGCGAGTTCGTCTCGGAATACGTGTCCGACCGTTCGATGGGCGAGAACGGTTATCTCGAGAAGAAGGGTCTGATCCCGCTGCCGAAGGCCGAGCGTGAGAAGGTCCGCAGCAGCGCCACGAACCTGACGCCGATGGCGATGTGAACGACGACGATGCCGACCCCGGCTGCCGCGTCGGCGGCCGGGGATCCGGCGCTGGAGCAAGACGATGAGCCCAAGCCTGACCTTCGCCCTGCTCTGCGCTCTGGCGCTCGCTGGCTACGCGCTCGGCCGGGCGGCCTCGTTGAAGGCGGTCGGGCCGTCCGGAAGGATCGCCTCCCTCCATTCCCTCCCGTCCTATTACGGGTTCTACGTCGCGCTGTGGTGCGGCGTCCCGGCGCTGGCGATCTTCGCGGTGGCGACCTTGGCCAAGGGCACCCTCGCGATGTCGATGGTAGCGGCCGCGCTGCCTGCCGATCTCCAGGCCCTGCCGCCCGACCAGTTCGGGCTGATGATATCGGACATCCGCAACCTCGCCGCAGGCACCGTCGCATCCTCGCCCCGCCCCGAGATCGCGGCGGCCGCCGCGCGCTATGCGTCGTTGCGCTCGCTGTTCGACGCCGCGATCGCGGCGGCAGCGCTGTCGCTCGCGGTGGCCGGGATCGTCTATGCACGCGCCAAGGTGGCTCCGACGCTGCGCGCCCGCAACAAGGTGGAGCGCGCATTCACGATCCTGCTGATCGCCGCGTCCACCCTCGCGATCATGACGACGATCGGGATCGTGATCTCGCTGGTCTTCGAGGCGGCGCGGTTCTTCGCCCGTATCCCGGCGACCGATTTCCTCTTCGGGCTTACCTGGAGCCCGCAGACGGCGATCCGCGCCGATCAGGTCGGCGCGTCCGGCGCCTTCGGGGCCGTGCCGCTCTTCGTCGGCACGCTGGTGATCGCGGCGATCGCGATGCTGGTCGCCGTGCCGACCGGACTGATGTCCGCGGTCTACATGGCGGAATACGCGACGCCCCGCTTCCGCGCCATCGCCAAGCCCGTTCTGGAGATACTCGCCGGCATTCCCACCGTGGTCTACGGGTTCTTCGCCGCGCTGACCGTGGCGCCGCTGATCCAGGATGCCGGCCAGGCGATCGGTCTCGACGTCGCTGCCCAGTCCGCTCTCGCCGCCGGCGTCGTGATGGGGGTTATGATCATCCCCTTCGTGTCGTCGCTTTCCGACGATGTGATCACCGCCGTCCCTCAGGCGATGCGCGACGGATCCTATGCGCTCGGCGCGACCCGTGCGGAGACGGCCCGTCTGGTCCTGCTGCCCGCCGCGCTGCCCGGGATCGCGGCCTCCGTCATCCTGGCCTTCAGCCGCGCGCTCGGCGAGACGATGATCGTGGTGATGGCGGCGGGGCTGGCCGCGAATCTCACGGTCAATCCGCTTTCGGCCGTCACGACGGTCACCGTCCATATCGCGGCCCTGCTCGTCGGCGACCAGGAATTCGACTCGCCCAAGACCCTGTCGGCCTTCGCGCTGGGTCTCGTTCTCTTCGTGGTGACGCTGTCGCTCAACATCGTCGGCCTGCGCATCGTCAAGGCCTATCGGGAGCAATATGACTGACGCCTCGCTGGCGGCGCAGCCGCCTTCGGACCTCGCGGGCCTCCCCCAGGACAACCCGTCGCTTCATATGACCGAGGCGGCGCGCGCACGGCTGCGCCGCCGCTACGCTGCAGATCGCCGCTTCCGCCAGGCCGGGCTCGCGGCGGTGCTCTTCGGCATCGTCGCGCTGGGGTTTCTGCTGGTAACGATCCTGTCGAACGGCATGACCGCCTTCCGTCAGACCGAGCTTCGCCTCGACATCGCCTTCAGCCGCGAGATCATCGCGCCCGAGGGCAAGACCGACGCGCGCTCGATCCGGGCTGCCGACTGGGCGCGCGTGGTGCGCGAATCCCTTCTGGCGCGTTTTCCGGACGCGCGCGACCGGCGCGGCGCGCGGCTTGTCGAGGCGCTGGTCAGCCCCGGCGCGCAGAGCCAGATCATGGACATGGTGCTCGCCGATCCCGGGCTGATCGGCCAGACGCGCAGCCTCTGGGTCCTCGCTGCATCGGACATCGACATGGTCGTGAAGGGACATGCCGACAGGTCCGTCCCGGAGGAGACGCGGCGGGTCAACGACCGCCAGCTGGCATGGATGGACGCGCTGCAGAAGGATGGCGCGCTGCGCCTTGCCTTCAACACGCGCTTCCTCACCGGCGCCGACAGTCGCTATCCCGAACTCGTGGGCATCTGGGGCGGCATCCTGGGCTCGCTCTATACCCTCGCGATCACCCTGGCGTTGGCCTTCCCGCTGGGCGTGATGGCGGCGATCTATCTCGAGGAGTTCGCGCCCAAGAACCGGATCACCGACCTGATCGAGGTCAACATCAACAACCTCGCGGCGGTACCCTCGATCGTGTTCGGCCTACTGGGACTCGCCGTCTTCCTGAACGTCTTCGGTATGCCGCGATCGGCGCCGCTGGTCGGTGGCTGCGTGTTGGCGCTGATGAGCCTGCCGATCATCATCATCGCCGCGCGCGCCGCGCTGCGCGCCGTCCCGCCGTCGATCCGCGAAGCGGCGCTCGGTCTTGGAGCCTCCAGGCTGCAGGTCGTCCTGCATCACGTCCTGCCGCTGGCGATGCCCGGAATCCTCACCGGCACGATCCTGTCGATGGCGCACGCGCTCGGCGAGACCGCGCCGCTGCTGATGATCGGGATGGTCGCGTTCATCGTCGACGTGCCCTCGGGGCCGCTGGACGCGGCGACTGTCCTGCCGGTCCAGATCTTCATGTGGGCGGACAGCCCGGAACGCGGCTTCGTCGAGAAGACGTCGGCGGCGATCCTGGTCCTGCTGGTCTTCCTGCTGGGCATGAACGCGCTGGCGATCTGGTTGCGCAGGAAATTCGAGAGGCGGTGGTGACCATGGCGACGAACCCGGCATCCGAGAGCGCGGCGCCGCCGCGGCGTGCGAAGATCTCGGCCAGCGGCGTGGATGTCTTCTACGGCGCGAAGCATGCGATCAAGAAGGTCTCGGTGGACATCGGCGAACGCCAGGTAGTCGCCTTCATCGGACCCTCGGGTTGCGGCAAGTCGACCTTCCTGCGCTGCCTCAACCGCATGAACGACACGATCGCCGCCTGTCGCGTGACCGGCGACATCCGGCTCGATCGCGACGACATCTACGCGCCCGACGTCGACGTCGTGCAGTTGCGCGCGCGGGTCGGCATGGTGTTCCAGAAGCCGAATCCATTCCCGAAGTCGATCTACGACAACGTAGCCTATGGGGCGCGCATCCATGGCCTCGCGGGCTCGAAGGCCGAACTGGACGCGATCGTCGAGAATGCGCTCAAGGGTGCGGCGCTCTGGAACGAGGTTTCCGACCGGCTCGACACGCCAGGCACCGGTCTGTCCGGCGGCCAGCAGCAGCGCCTCTGCATCGCGCGGGCGATCGCGGTGAGCCCCGAGGTGATCCTCATGGACGAACCCTGCTCGGCGCTCGATCCGATCGCGACCGCGCATGTCGAGGAACTGATCGACGAACTGCGATCCCGCTACACGATCGTGATCGTCACCCACAACATGCAGCAGGCCGCGCGCGTCTCGCAGCGCACCGCGTTCTTCCATCTGGGCGAGTTGGTCGAGGAGAACGAGACCTCGGTCATCTTCACCAATCCGCGCGACGAACGCACACAGGGCTACATCACCGGCCGTTACGGCTGAGCCCGCCGGACAACAGGGAGGGGCGCAAATGTCCTCGCATATCGTCAAGTCCTACGACGAGCAGCTGCGCAAGCTCAACGACACGCTGGTGCGCATGGGCGGCGTCGTAGAATCGCAGATCGCCGCCGCGATGCAGGCGTTGACGCGGCGCGACCCGGATCTCGCCCTGGCGACGGTCGAGGGCGACGCGCGGGTCGACGAGCTGGAGCGGCAGGTCGACGAGCAGGTCGTCAACCTGCTCGCGCTGCGCCAGCCGATGGCGGCGGATCTGCGCCTGGTCGTCGGCAGCCTGCGGATCGCTTCGGATCTGGAGCGGATGGCCGACTACGCCAAGAACGTCGCCAAGCGTTCGGTCGCCCTGTCGCAGATGGCGCCGGTGGCCGTTGCGGCGACGCTGCCGCGCATGGGGCGGGTCGCGCAGGAAATGGTCAAGGACGTGCTCGACGCCTATGTCGCGCGCGACGTCGACAAGGCGGTCGCGGTGTGGAACCGCGACGAGGAGCTCGACTCGCTCCACGCCTCGCTGTTCCGGGAACTGGTGACGCATATGATGGAGGATGCGCGCAACATCACCCCGTCCACGCATCTGCTTTTCATCGCCAAGAACCTGGAGCGCATCGGCGACCACGCGACCAACATCGCTGAGTCGATCCATTTCCAGGTACGCGGCCGCACTCTCGCCGAGACCCGGCCGAAAGGCGACGAGGCGAGCAGCGCGGTGATGATTCCCGAGACGCAGGACGGCCGGGCATGAAGACGCATATCCTGGTCATCGAGGACGAAGCCGCCCTCGTCGAACTGATCCGTTACAATCTGGAGAAGGAAGGGTTTCGGGTCTCCGCCGCCAACGACGGCGAGGAAGGCTTGGCGCTGCTCAAGGAGAGCAAGCCGGACCTGCTCGTGCTCGACTGGATGCTGCCGCATGTCTCGGGGATCGAGATCTGCCGCCAGATCCGCCGCAAGACCGAACTGCGCGATCTGCCGGTGATCATGCTGACCGCGCGCGGCGAGGAGGCGGACCGGATCCGCGGGCTCGAGGTCGGCGCCGACGACTACATCATCAAGCCGTTCAGCCCGTCGGAGCTGGTTGCGCGCATCCGCGCCGTGCTGCGTCGTGCCAGGCCTTCCGGCGCGGACGAGATGCTGACCTATTCGGGCATCGCGATGGATCTCGCCGCGCATCGCGTGATCCGCAACGGCCGCAGCATCCATCTCGGGCCGACGGAATTCCGGCTGCTGCGTTTCTTCATGGAGCGGCCGGGCCGCGTCTTCACCCGCGAGCAGCTGCTCGACGGCGTGTGGGGGCGCGATCTCTATGTCGAACTGCGCACGGTGGACGTCCATATCCGGCGGCTGCGCAAGGCCATCAACGGCGAGGGCGAGCGCGACCCGATCCGCACCGTGCGCTCGGCCGGCTACGCGCTCGACGACCAGCCCGATCGGGGTTGACGGCAGCCGTCACGGAAGCGTCAAATCTCCGTCATGTGAGCGCATGGCATGGGGGAGGGGACGATGGCTGAGGAGAATGCGACCGCCGCGGACGCCGACGGTTTCGAGCCCGAGGACATCGGCGTCAACACGACCGCGGCGCCCGACATCCAGACCGTGATCTCGCGTCGACTGCTCCTGAC
>JBIKXN010000522.1:0-2738 GCA_044355765.1 Alphaproteobacteria bacterium | reverse complement strand
CGAACTGGCGCACTACAAGCCCGGCCCCGCGCTCGATCTCATGCGCCTGCTCAAGCGGACTCTCGACCCGCGCAATCTGCTCAACCCCGGAAAGGTCGTGTGATGAGCTACGCGCCGCCAATCGACGACATGCGCTTCACCCTCGAGGCGGTTGCCGGGATCGACCGTCTCCGCGCGATCGGGACCGAGGCGGTCGACGCCGAGACGATCGGACAGATCCTCGACGAGGCGGGAAAGCTGGCGCGCGACCGGATCGCGCCGCTCAACGCGACCGGCGACCGCGTCGGCTCGCGCCTCGACAACGGCGTCGTGCGCACCCCGCCCGGCTGGCAGGACGCCTACCGCGCCTTCGTCGACGGTGGCTGGAACGCCCTGCCCTTCGAGCCCGAGCATGGCGGCCAGGGCCTGCCCTGGTCGGTCGCCACCGCGGTCCACGAGATGTGGCAATCCGCCAGCCTGTCCTTCGCCCTCTGCCCGCTGCTCACGGCCGGCGCCACCGATCTTCTCCAGGCGCATGGCAGCGCGGCGCAGAAAGCGACGTACCTGCCGCGGATGATCGCCGGGACCTGGACCGGCACCATGAACCTCACCGAACCGCAGGCCGGATCGGATGTCGGCGCCCTGCGCACCCGCGCCGTGCGCGACGGCGCCGGCTACCGCATCACGGGCCAGAAGATCTACATCACCTACGGCGACCACGACCTCGCCGAGAACGTCGTCCACATGGTGCTGGCGCGCACGCCCGACGCGCCGCCGGGATCGCGCGGGATCTCGCTCTTCATCGTGCCGAAATTCCTGGTCGGCGCCGATGGCAGGCCCGGCGCGCGCAACGACGTGCGCGTCGTCGGCCTGGAGAACAAGCTCGGCATCCATGCCTCCCCGACCTGCGTGATGGCCTACGGCGACAACGGCGGCGCGATCGGCGAGCTGGTCGGCGAGGAAAATCGCGGCCTCGAATACATGTTCACGATGATGAACAATGCGCGACTGGCGGTCGGTCTGCAGGGCGTGGCGATCGCGGAGCGCGCCTACCAGCAGGCGCGCGCCTATGCCCTGAACCGCGTCCAGAGCCGCGAACTCGGCGCGGCCTCTCCGGCGCCGGTGCCGATCGCCCGCCACCCCGACGTGCGGCGCATGCTGATGCTGATGCGCAGCGGCACCGAGGCGGCGCGCGGCCTCGCCTATCTGGCCGCCGTCGAGCTCGACCTGGCGCGCCGCCATCCCGACGCGGCAAGGCGCGCCGCGCATCAGGCGCGCGTCGACCTTCTCATCCCCGTGGTCAAGGCATGGTCCACCGATCTGGGCGTGGAGCTCGCCTCGATCGGCGTGCAGATCCATGGCGGCATGGGCTTCATCGAGGAGACCGGCGCCGCACAGCATTATCGCGACGCGCGCATCCTGCCGATCTACGAAGGCACCAACGGCATCCAGGCGAACGACCTGGTCTTCCGCAAGCTCGGCCGCGACGCGGGCGCGGCCGCCCGCGCGCTGCTCGACGAGATCGACGCCGCCGCCCACGGCCTGGCGGCGCATGGGGCGGCGGACGCGGTCGCGATCGCCGCACAGCTGGAGGCCGGCGCCGCGGCGTTGCGCGAAGCGACGGCGACGCTCGCCGCGCAGCAGGCGCGCGAGGCGCGCAAGGCCGCGGCAGGCGCGGCGCCGTATCTGCGGATGTTCGGGCTTGTCGCCGGTGGCCTCGCGATGGCGACGGCGGCCGGCGCGGCTCTCGCCCGGCTCGCGGCCGGCGCCGATATCTTCGCAGCGCGCAAGCTCGCCAGCGCGCGTTTCTACGCCGATCACTGGCTCAGCCAGGCTCCCGGCCTGCTCCACGCGGCGACCGCGGGAAGCGCCGCGATCGACGCCATCGACGACGAGGCGCTCTGAGCCGCCGCAGGCGGGGGCAATTTTCGCTTGCATCCCCGGGGGGTTGGTCCCAAAAGACCGGTCCCGCAAATTTCGTCGCCGTCACCGGCGACTCCTGGAGGATGATGGACGAGAGATGGGCAAGGTCACGAAGCTGGGATTGCTCCCTGGTGGTCGTCGCGGCGAATCCCTCCAGGCGCCCGTAACAGGCGCCGAGGCTCTGCCGCACCAGCCCGTTTCTCTGTCGAGCCCGGCGCCCGCGCTACGTCCAAGCGGCGACCAGATGCCCGGCGACGTGGTCCAGAAGGACCACTTCATCGAGCGCAACGGGATCAAGTTCGCCGGAGTCCATCTGCTGGTCGAAC
This sequence comes from Alphaproteobacteria bacterium, assembly GCA_044355765.1. Lineage (GTDB taxonomy): Bacteria > Pseudomonadota > Alphaproteobacteria > CACIAM-22H2 > CACIAM-22H2 > CAIOSQ01. The sequence continues at coordinate 510 of JBIKXN010000522.1, read as the reverse complement.
TCTGGGACGCCCGTAATCTCGGCGACCTCGATCTGACCGACCGCGCGCTGCGGGAATGCGTCGAGGTCTCCGGCGCGACGCTTCTGCATATCCATCTCCATCATTTCGGTCCTGGCGCCGGGCTGTCCGGGGTCGCCGTGCTGGCCGAAAGCCATATCTCGATCCACACCTGGCCCGAGCGCGGCTATGCGGCGCTGGACCTGTTCATGTGCGGCGCCGCGGATCCCTACAAGGCGATCCCCGTGCTCCGTCGAGCCTTCCAGCCCGGCACCGTGCAGGTGGCCGAGCAGAAGCGCGGGGTCCTGGCGTGACCGCGGGGCCGGCGCCCGCCGGCCTCGGTCCCGGCGACTGGTTCCAGGAAAAGCTCTTCGAGCATGTGCGCCAGACCTTCGAGATCACGAAGGTCCTGTTCCGCGAGCGCACCGAGCACCAGGATCTGATCATCTTCCAGACGCCGACCTATGGCCGGGTGCTGGCGCTCGATTCCGTCATCCAGGTCACCGAGCGCGA
>JBIKXN010000521.1:0-2739 GCA_044355765.1 Alphaproteobacteria bacterium | reverse complement strand
CAATGGAGCCTGGCCAATGACCGACGCGCAGGTCTCGTTTCGCACGCCTATCCGCGCGTTCTTCGACGCGCGCCGCGGCGCGCCGTGCGATCTCGCGTCCGGCGGGCTCGCCTTCGTCGGCATGCCGTCGGACGCGACGCATTCCAGCCGAATCGGCACGCGCTTCGGTCCGCGCGCGCTGCGCGAGCGGACCGGTGCGCTGATGGAGCGGCTGTCCCGCGATGCGGCGCGAGGCGGCCTCTACGACGCGCGCTCGGGGCTGACGCATGCGGTTACCGATCCTTCCACGCGGATCGATCTGGGCGACGCCGCGATCGACGAACTGGATGTCGAGGCGACGATCGAGGCGATCGCCGGCATGACGCGCGCCGCCGCGATGGGCGGTGCGCTGCCGGTCGCCGTCGGCGGCGACCATTTCAACGGGTATCCGGCCTGCCTCGGCGTATCGCGCGCGCTCGCCGAGACGGCGCCGGGAACCCGCTTCGGCTACATCCAGATCGACGGCCATCTCGACTACGGCGACCGGCTGGGCGCCTGGGGGCGCTACAACCACGCCACCAACGCGCGCCGCGTCGCCGAATTGCCCAATGTCGCGCGGGCGAACATGGTCTGGATCGGGATCGCGGGCTGGGTCGACGGCGTCGACGTGGCCGAAATCGAGGCGGCGGGAGGAATGATCGTCTCGGCCGAGGCGTGGCACCGGCTGGGCTCGCAGGAGGTCGCGCGCCGCGCGATCGCGCATGCGCTGCGCGGCTGCGATCGCCTTTATCTCACCATCGACATCGACGCGCTCGACGCGGGGTTCCTGCCCGGCACGGGGTCGATCGTCCATAGCGAGATCACGCCGGGGCATTATCTCGAGTTGCTCGGGGCGCTGTCGGCCGCGCCGCTCTGCGGCGTCGATTTTGTCGAGGTCTCGCCGCCGCTCGACCCGTCCGGCCGGTCGGAGGACATCGCCGCACGGCTGCTGTTCGAGGCCTTGCGCGCGCGGCTGTTGTCGCCGGGCCGGCCATGACCGGGTTGCGCGCAACCGCACGCGGGCGAAGCGGCCGCCCCGCGGCCGGGGTAGGATCGCGCCGGCGGGCGCGGCCGGACATCGCCGCCGCACGCCCCCAACCCGATCGAGGCCGCGCGATGGAACCCGAAGACAGGCAGACCGAAGCGCCCGACGAGCGGATCGGCGTCGATGCGGTCGAGCGGGCCATGACCATCCTCAACGCGTTGGGCGAGGCCGAGGGCGCGCTCTCGCTCAAGGATGTCGCGCTGCGCACGGGCCTGACCAAGCCGACCATCCTCAGGCTGTCGGTGTCGCTGGAGCGCTTCGGCTATCTGCGCCGCGGTGCGGACGGCACCTATGCGCTCGGTCCCACGCTCTGGCTGCTCGGATCGGCCTATCGCCGCAATCTTGAGCTGGAGCCGATCGTCCGTCCGGCGCTGCAGGCGCTGGTGTCGCTGACCCAGGAAAGCGCGTCGTTCTGGATCGCGCGCGGCGGGCAGCGCATCTGCCTGTTCCGGGTCAACTCGCCGCGTTCCGCGCGCAGCCATGTCGAGGAGGGCGAGATCTCGCCGATCGACAAGGGCTCGGGCGGCCATGTCGTCGCCTTCGGCACGGGACGGCCGACGCCGATGGCCGCTGCGATCTCCGCCGACGGCGCGGTCGCGACGTTCGGCGAACGCGACCCGGACGTGGCGAGCGTCTCGTCGCCGGTCTTCGGACCCGGCGGCGAATTCGTCGGCGCGCTGACGCTGGCGGGCATCCTCAGCCGCTTCGAGCCGCAGGCCGAGGAATTCAAGGTCGTCGTGCGTCAGGCGGCCGCATCGGTCAGCAGGCAGCTCGGCGGCACGCTGCGCTGGGACCACGGCGCGCCGGAGCATCGGTGAGCGCGCGCCCGCCGCTCGACGGCGTCCGGGTCGTCGACCTCACGAACGTGCTTTCGGGTCCGTTCTGCACCTATCAGCTGGCGCAGCTCGGCGCCGAGGTGATCAAGGTCGAGGCGCCCGGCAGCGGCGATCTCGCGCGCCAGCTCGGTGCGGACCCGGCGCTCAACGCCGCGGGCATGGGCGCATCCTTCCTGGCGCAGAACGCCGGCAAGCGCTCGATCGTCCTCGACCTCAAAGCGGAGGCCGGCAAGGAGGCGTTTCGCCGCCTCGTCGCCACGGCAGACGTGCTCGTCGAGAATTTCCGTCCGGGCGTCATGGAGCGGCTCGGTCTCGGCCATGCCGCGCTCGCGACCTTGCGGCCGCGGCTGGTCTATTGCGCGATCTCGGGTTTCGGCCAGGACGGACCGCTGCGCGACAATCCCGCCTACGATCAGATCGTTCAGGGCCTGTCCGGGGTGATGAGCGTCACAGGCGACGCGGCATCGGCACCGTTGCGCGTGGGCTATCCCGTCGCCGACACGATCGGGGGGCTCACCGCGGCCTTCGCGATCTCGGCGGCGCTGCTGCGCGCGGCGCGCACCGGCGAGGGCGAATTCATCGACGTGTCGATGCTGGAATCGACGCTGGTGGCGATGGGCTGGCAGGTCTCGAACTGGCTGATCGCCGGGGTGCGGCCGCAGCCGATGGGCAACGAGAACATGACGGCCGCGCCGTCCGGGACATTCGCCACCCGCGACGGTCTGCTCAACATCGCCGCCAACCAGCAGCGCCAGTTCGAGGCCCTCTGCCGCAGGATCGGTCGTCCCGAGCTTGCCGTCGATCCGCGCTTCGCCGGTCGGGAGGACAGGAAACGCCGGC
>JBIKXN010000520.1:0-2741 GCA_044355765.1 Alphaproteobacteria bacterium | reverse complement strand
GCGAGCGCCAGGGCCGGCGCGTCCGGCCGCACCGCCGTCAGCGCGATCGGATGCGCCAGATAGAGCCAGGGCGGGTTGGCGCGCAGGCGGGCGAGGCAGGCGGCATAGGCGGCCTCGCGGGCGGCGCCCTCGACCGCGGCGTTCGCGGTCGCGATCAGCGCCTGGACCTCGTCGTCGTGGTAACCCTGCCACCACACGCCCCGCGAAGCGCTCGAGATCTTGTCGTCGAGGACCCGGAACGTGCTGTGCGGCGAGGAATCGAAGATCGCGAGATCGCCGATGCGCTTGCGGCCGACCTGACGGGCATATTCGGGCCGGTCGGTCTCGGTCTCGACGGTCACGTCGAAGCCAACCTGCCCCAGCGCGGCGGCAACGAAGCGCGAGATCTCCGGCGCGCGCTCGGGCAGATGCGTCGGCGTGCGCAGCAGCAGATCGCGCGGACCGCCGATCGCGTCGAGCAGGCTGCGCGCGCGCGCCGGATCGAAGGGGATCGCATCGAGCCCTGCCGTCGCCATGCCCAGATGGGCCGGGCTGACGATCGTCGACGAAACCGCGCCGAGGCCGTGCATGACGTCCCGGACCAGCGCCTGCTTGTCGACCGCCAGGTTCGCTGCCAGCCTTGCCTGCGGCGCGGCGAAGATGCCCGCCGCGCAGTTCAGGTAGTACATCACCGACAGCGTGGTGGTCGCCGTCAGCCAACGCCAGCGGGGATCGCGGGCCGGCGGACGTTCCATGCGGTCCAGCCGCATCGCCACGTCGACCGTGCCCGTGCGCAGCATCTCCCAGCGCGCCTCGGCGTCGGGGACGGCCTGCAGGACGATACGGTCGACTCCGTCATGCCCGCGCCCGGTGGCCTCGAGCACGGCCCGCGCACCAGCCACCAGTTCGGCGATGCGATAGGGACCGGTGCCGACGATGGACCGGCCGTCGGCTGCCGGACGCGCGATCTGGAACTCGGAGAAGACGTCGAGTATGTCGGCGAACGGATGCTCGCTCTCGGCCAGGACGGTGCGGTCGTCGGCGGCGGCGAAACGCGTGCGTGAGAGGTAGCGCGCGTAAGGAAGCTTCATCGCGAAGCTGTCCACCGCCTCGCGCACTTCGGCGATGAACTCCAGAACGTCCGCCGCGCGGACGGGCACGCCGTCGTGGAAGACGGCACCCGTGCGGATCCGGAAGGCCCAGCGCCGGCCGGCGGCATCGCTGTCCCACGACGCGAACAGGCCGGGGCGCGGCTGCCCACGTTCCGAGCCGATCAGCGGCTCGAAGGCGAAACGCTTGAGCGTGAGGATGCTGCTGTCGTCGGTGATCCGCGCGGGCGGCGGCACGTCGACGGTGGCGAGGGCGATGGCGAGCGTTGTCATGCGCGGGCTCCGGCGGCTGCGGTGGCGGTCGACGCGTCAGGCCCGCGCGGTCCTGCCCGCGCGGCCCCGCGGCGTCAGCGCGGCGGGATGTCGGCGGCGATCAGTTGCCGCAGTTCCTCGGTCACCCGCGGGCGCACCCCGAACCACAATTCGAAGCCGCGCACCGCCTGGTGGAGCAGCATCTCGAGCCCATTCGACGTGGTCAGTCCGCGGCGCCGGGCCGCATCGAGCAGCGGAGTGACCAGCGGCACGCTGACGGCGTCGGCGACGACGGCGCCGTCCGGCAGCGGCGACAGGTCGATCGGCTTCGCGTCCTTGCCCACCATCCCGAGCGAGGTGGCGTTGGCGAGCAGCGATGCCTCGCGCATCAACCGCGGCAGGTCGTCCCAGGTCGCCGGCTCGATCCCAGACCCGAAGCGCGCGCGCATCTCCTCGGCCTTGGCGAGCGTCCGGTTGACGACATGGACGGTCCGCAATCCGCGATCGAGCAGGCCATAGGCGATCGCGCGCCCGGCGCCCCCCGCGCCCAGCACGATCGCCGCGCGCGCGCGGCGATCCCAGCCGGGCGCGGATTCGTCCAGCGCGGCGATGAAGCCCTCGACGTCGGTGTTGGTGGACTTGAGCGCCCCGCGCTCGAACCAAAGCGTGTTCGCGGCACCGACGGCCCGCGCCCGGTCGTCCGGCTCGGACAGCGCGAAGGCGGCGTCCTTGTGCGGCATGGTCACGTTGGCGCCCACATAGCCATGGGCCTCCAGGTCGCCGACGAAGGCGGCGAAGGCCTCGGGCGACCGCTCCTCGATACGGTAGTCGCCGTCGATGCCGTATTTTCGGATCCAGTAGCCGTGCAGCCGCGGCGAGCGCGACTGCTTGGCCGGCCAGCCGATCACGCAGGCGGCGCGTGCGGGCTTCGTCATGACAGCGTCTCCATCCTTGGCGTCCGGCAGCCACCGCCTGGCGCCGCGCGGGCCAGTTCTAGAGCAGTTTGCGGCCGCACGGAATCGGAGAGGGATCCGCTGGCGGCGCGCAAAATGATCCGCGCCGGCGACTGGATGGGTGAGGCCAGGTCAGCGTCGCGCTTCGGCGGCCCGGAAGGCCAGCGAAGGGCCGTGCGCCGCTCCATGGTGGCTCTCAGCCCGGACCGATTGCCGGCGGCCCGCCGGCTGCCGGGACAGATTGCGGTTGACCAGCCGCGCCGGGCGACGCGACAACTGCGCCGGTGATCGTCCTCGGCCTCCATTTCGGACACGACGCCGCCGCAGCCGTGCTGCGCGACGGGCGCCTGGAGTCCTTCGTCCTGCGCGAGCGCGTCTCGCGCATCAAGCACGCCATGAGCCTCGACCGGGCGACGGTCGAGCGCGCACTGCGTGACGCCGGCATTTC
>JBIKXN010000519.1:0-2743 GCA_044355765.1 Alphaproteobacteria bacterium | reverse complement strand
GGGCGCCGCGGGCGGCGCGTCGCCCTCGATGCGCGCCGCGACGCTGCCATCGGCGAAGCGTAGCGCGACCGCGCCGACCGCGATCGCCTGCGCGCGCGAGGTCACCGGCCGACCGCCGGCATCGCCGACCAGCGCGAAGCCGCGCTCCAGCACGCGCGCGAAGGAAAAGCTTTCGAGCAGCGCGCCCTGCGCGTCGGCGCGCGCACGGCCGTCGGCGACGCGCCGGCGCATGAGCGCCGCCGCGCGCCGGTCCAGTTCGACCAGCCGCGCCGCGCGCGCCGCGCAGCGTTCCGTCTCGGCGCCGCGCTGCGCGGCGAGGCGCGCGGCCAGGGCATCGAGCCGGTCGCGCACCCGCGCGACCTGCACGCGCGGATGCGGCAGCCGCGCGGCCGCCTCGGCGAGCGCGGCGCGGCGTCGCTCGACCAGCCGGCGTGCGGCCAGACCCAGGCGTTCGCCGCGGTCGTCGAGGCGCTGCGCGCGCTCGTCGACCAGTCGCCGCGGATCGCCGAGACCGCGCGCCAGCCCAGCGAGCCGTTCGCGACGCTCCGCCGCCGCGCGCGTCAGCGCCGCCGCCAGCGAGGCGCCGGCGCGCCCGACGCGCGCCAGCAGGTCGATGCGCACGGGCACCGCCATCTCGGCGGCGGCGCTCGGCGTCGGCGCACGGCGGCTGGCGGCGAAGTCGATCAGCGTGGTGTCGGTCTCGTGTCCGACCGCGGCGATCAGGGGGATCGCGCTCGCGGCGGCCGCGCGCACGACGACCTCCTCGTTGAAGGCCATCAGGTCCTCGAGGCTGCCGCCGCCGCGCGCGACGATCAGCAGGTCCGGGCGCGGCACAGCGCCGCCGCGCGCCAGCGCGTTGAAGCCGGCGATCGCCGCGGCGATGCGCTCGGCCGCACCCGCGCCCTGCACCGGCACCGGCCAGACCAGGACGCGGCGCGGGAAACGATCGGCGAGGCGATGCAGGATGTCGCGGATCACGGCGCCGGTCGGCGAGGTGACGACGCCGATGACATCGGGCAGGAAGGGCGGCTGCGCCTTGCGCGCCTCGTCGAACAGGCCCTCGGCGGCGAGGCGGCGGCGGCGCTCCTCGACCATGCGCAGCAACGCGCCGATGCCCGCGGCCTCCATGCGGTCGACGACGATCTGGTATTTCGAGCGCGCGCCATAGGTCGTGACGCGGCCGGTGCACACGACCTCGAGCCCGTCCTCGGGACGCACGCCCAGCCGCGGCGCGGCGCTGCGCCACACCACGCCGTCGATCAGCGCGTCGGCATCCTTGAGCGCGAAGTAGACATGCCCCGACGCGTGGCGCTTCACGCCCGAGAGCTCGCCGCGCACGCGCACGCGCTCGAAGCCGCTCTCCAGCGCGCGCTTGATGGCGCCGGAGAGTTCGCTGACCGTCAATTCGGGGAGATTGCCGTTCCTGGGTTCCGTCATGGTCTTCCGAGCCGCCGCGCGCGCATGATACAAGCCGCCGGGCTCGCGATGGAACGGATCAGGCGCCACCCATGAAGATTCTCGTCGTCGGCGGCGGCGGCCGCGAGCACGCCCTGTGCTGGGCCATCGCCGCGTCGCCGCTGTGCAGCAAGCTCTACTGCGCGCCGGGCAATGCCGGGATCGCGGCCGAGGCGCAATGCGTCGCGATCGCCGCCGACGACGTCGACGGCCTCGTCGCCTTCGCCGCGCGGACGGCGATCGACTTCGTGGTCGTCGGACCAGAGCAGCCCTTGGTCGCGGGTCTGGTCGACCGGCTCGCCGCCGCCGGTATCAAGGCCTTCGGGCCGAGCGCCGCCGCCGCCGCGCTCGAAGGCTCGAAGGGCTTCATGAAGGATTTCTGCCGGCGCCACGGCATCCCGACCGCGCGCTACGCCCGCTTCTCCGATCCCGAGCTCGCGCGCGCGCATGTGCGCGCCCATGGCGCGCCGATCGTGGTCAAGGCCGATGGGCTGGCGGCCGGCAAGGGCGTGGTCGTCGCGGCCACGCTCGACGAGGCGCTCGCCGCCATCGACGCGGCGATGGTCTCGCGCAGCTTCGGCGCGGCCGGCGCCGAGCTGGTGATCGAGGAGATGCTGGAGGGCGAGGAGGCGAGCTTCTTCGCGCTATGCGACGGCACGCACGCTCTGGCGCTCGCCGCCGCGCAGGACCACAAGCGCGTCGGCGACGGCGACACCGGGCCCAACACCGGCGGCATGGGCGCCTATTCGCCGGCCCCCGTGGTCGACGCTGCGATGGCCGAGCGGATCATGGCCGAGATCGTGCGCCCGACCGTCGCGGGCATGAAGGCCGAGGGCCATCCGTTCAAGGGCGTGCTCTTCGCTGGCGTGATGATCGGACCCGCGGGGCCGCGGCTGATCGAATTCAACGTGCGCTTCGGCGATCCCGAATGCCAGGCGCTGATGCCGCGACTGATGTCCGACCTGCTGCCGGCGCTGATCGCGTCCGCCGACGGCCAGCTCGCGCATGTCCATCTGCGCTGGCGCGACGCCGCGGCGCTGGCGGTGGTGATGGCCGCGCGCGGCTATCCCGGCGCCTACGAAAAGTTCACGCCGATAGGCGATCTCGCCGCCGCCGCCGCGGTCGAGGACGTCGTCGTCTTCCACGCCGGCACGGCGATGCGCGATGGCGCGCTGGTCGCGACGGGCGGGCGCGTCCTGACCGTCACCGCCTGCGCGCGCGACATCGCGACGGCGCACGCGCGCGCCTATGACGCGGTCGACCGCATCGACTGGCCCGGCGGGTTCTG
>JBIKXN010000518.1:0-2752 GCA_044355765.1 Alphaproteobacteria bacterium | reverse complement strand
GGCCGGCAGCTACGACTTCTCGGCGCAGACCGAAGCGCTGACGATCTCGGGCGGCGGCGCGAGCGACACGATCACCGGTGGCGCCGATGCGGACCGTCTGCTCGGGTTTGCCGGCAACGACCTGCTGGTAGCGAGCGATCTCGATGCCGTGATCGACGGCGGCGACGGGACCGACACCGTGCGCTTCGCGGCTTCGGTCGCGGCATCGAATCTGGCCAGCGCCGACCTCGTCAACGTCGAGGTCGTCGTGATCGGCAACGCGGCGGCCGGCAGCTACGACTTCTCGGCGCAGACCGAAGCGCTGACGATTTCGGGCGGCAGCGCGGGCGACACGATCACCGGCGGTGGCGGTGCCGATACCCTGCTGGGGCTGACAGGCGACGACGTCCTGGTGGCGAGCGATCTCGACGGCCGGATCGACGGCGGTATCGGCATCGACACGGTCGAGTTCCGCGCCTCGGTCACCGCGGCCAATCTGGCGGATGGCGACCTCGCCAACGTGGAAATCGTCGCGATCGGCAATGCCGCATCGGCGAGCTACGATTTCTCGGCGCAGGCCGAGGCGCTCACGATCTCCGGCGGCGCGGCCGCCGACACGATCACCGGAGGCGGTTCGGCCGACCGGATCCTCGGCGGCGACGCGAACGACGTCCTGTTCGGCGGTCTTGGCGACGATCTGCTCTTCGGCGACGCGGGCCATGACATCCTCGAGGGCGGCGCTGGCCATGACATCCTCGAGGGCGGCGCGGGGAACGACGTGCTGCGCGGCGGCGCGGGCAACGACACCTTCCGCTTCGGCTCGGACGCGCTGTCTGGATCCGACGTGATCGAGGGGCTCGATGGGGGCGACATCATCGACCTGTCGGCGTTGCTGTCCTCGCTGGCCGGGACGGGCGCCAGCCTCAACGATCGCCAGGCGTTCATCCGCTTCGACTCGGTGCCCGCGGAGAACGCGGTCAGCATCTCGATCGACCAGGATGGGTCTGCGGGCGCTTTCGCCTTCGCCGAGATCGCCCGGATCAGCGGCACGCTGGACACCGAACAGGTGCGCAACCAGTCCAGCCTGGGCGGTAGCTGAGGCCGGGGATCAGGCTTCCTTCGCCAGCGTCGCCAGGGCGCGCAGCAGCAGGTCGGCGCCGGCGACGAGATCGGCGTCGCGCGTGCGTTCGGCCGGATTGTGGCTGATGCCGGCGATCGAGGGCACGAAGATCATCGCCGAAGGGCAGATCCGGGCCATCATCTGGGCGTCGTGCCCGGCGCCCGACGTCATGCGCAGCGCCCGCAGGCCCATCGCGCCCGCCTCGTCCTCGATCATCGCGACGAGCCGCGGATCGAAGGCCACCGGCTCGAAGCGGGCCAGCGTGCGGCGCGTGATCGCCGTGCCCGTGCGCGTGGCCATGGAATCGAGGAAGGCGGCGAAGCGCGCTTCTGCCTCGCGCAGGCGTTCCGCATCCGTGTTGCGCAGATCGGCCGTGAAGGTCGCGCGCGCCGGGATCACGTTGATGTAGTTCGGGTGAAGCTCGATCCTGCCGACCGTGCAGACCTGGGCGCCGCCCATCTCGCCGGCGAGGTCGTGAAGGAAGGCGGTGGCGGCCCCCGCGACGTAGCCTGCATCTCGGCGAAGGCGCATCGGGGTCGTGCCGGCGTGGTTCGACTGGCCGACGACGACGATCTCCTGCCAGGAGATGCCCTGCAGATCGGCCACCGCGCCGATGCGCAGGCCTTCAGAGTCGAGGACCGGTCCTTGCTCGATATGCAGTTCGACGAAGGCGTGCGGTGTCACGAAGCCAGGCTGTTCGTCGCCCAGATAGCCGATCCGGCGCAGTTCGTCGCCGACCGACACGCCGCGCGCGTCGGTCGCGGCATGCGCGGCGGCGAGGTCCAGCCCGCCGGCATGGACGAGGCTGCCGAGCATGTCGGGCTGGAAACGCGATCCTTCCTCGTTGGTGAAGACGGCGACGCCGAGCGGGCGCGCGAGGGGCGTGCCGGCGGCCCGCAGCGCCTCGATCACGCACAGCCCGGCGATCACGCCGTAATTGCCGTCGTAGCGGCCGCCGGTCCGGACGGTATCGATATGCGAGCCGGTCAGGACGGGGCGCCGCGCGCGCCAGCCCTCGGTCAGGCCGAAGATGTTGCCGATCGCGTCGATGCGTACGTCGAGGCCGAGCGCGCGCATCCAGGCGACGACCAGGTCGCGGCCCTCCCGGTCCTCGTCGGTGAGCGCCAGCCGCGCGCAGCCGCCTCCCGCGATCGCGCCGATCCTGGCAAGCTCGTCGATGCGCGCGAGCATCCGCGCGCCGTCGATCCGGGGCATCGCGTCGGCGGTCATAGCTCCATCTGGGTCCCGAGTTCGATCACGCGGTTGGGCGGAATGCCGAAGAATTCGGTCGCCGAGAGCTGGTTGTGCTGCAGGGCGAAGAACAGGCTGCGGCGCCAGCCCGCCATCCGCGAATTCCCGGCGGCGACCAGCCGCTCGCGGCCCAGGAAATAGGACGTCTCCATCGGATCGAAAGCCCCGCCCGCGTCCTCGATGCGCGCCAGGTCGCGCGGCACGTTGGGCGACTCCTTGAAGCCGTAGACCAGCTCGATCCGGTGGAACCCGCCGCCGAGGGCGGTCGCCGCGGCACGGCGCCCCGGCTCGGCGAAGGGACGGTCGAGGAAGCGGACGGCGAGCAGGATCACGCGCTCGTGCAGCACGCGGTTGTGCTTCATGTTGTGCAGCAGGGCATGCGGGATCCGGTCGGGCCGCCCG
>JBIKXN010000517.1:0-2755 GCA_044355765.1 Alphaproteobacteria bacterium | reverse complement strand
AGCGCGAGCGGATCGAAGAAGCGGGCATCACCATGATCGCCCGCAAGAGGGGCTGACCCGCGGTGTGCGGCATCGCCGGCTTCCTCAATCTCGACGGCGCTCCCGCCGAACATGCGCCGCTCGCGCGGATGACCGCGGCGCTGGCCCATCGCGGGCCGGACGGATCCGGCCACTGGATCGACGGACCTCTGGCCTTCGGCCATCGCCGCCTCGCGATCATCGACCTGTCGCCGGCCGCCGCGCAGCCGATGCGCGACGCCGGGGGCCGCGTCGCGATCTCCTACAACGGCGAGGTCTACAACTATCGCGAACTGCGCGCCGAGCTGGAGGCCGCCGGCGCCACGTTCCGTTCGCGGTCGGATACCGAGGTCGTCCTGGAGGGCTTCGCGCGCTGGGGCGAGGCCGCGATCGGGCGCTTCAACGGCATGTTCGCGGCGGCCTTCTGGGACCGCGGCGGCCGGCGGCTCACCCTCGCCCGCGACCGCTACGGCATCAAGCCGCTCTATCTTGCCCGCGCCGGGAACGTGCTGCTCTTCGCGTCCGAGGTGAAGGGGCTGCTCGCGCATGGCGCGCTGACCCCGGCGCTGGATCCCGTCGGTCTCGCCGAGTATCTGACGTTCCAGAACTTCCTCACCGACCGGACGCTGTTCCGCGACGTCAGCCTGCTGCCGCCGGCGACCATATTCTCGATCGACGCCGCCGGCGGGGAGCGCAGGCGGCGCTACTGGGATTTCCGTTTCGACGCCGCGCCGGACGCGCCCGACATCGCGGTCGACGAATTGTCGGCGGTCTTCCGCCGCGCCGTGGAACGGCAGCTCGTCAGCGACGTGCCGCTCGGATCCTATCTGTCGGGCGGCATGGACGCGGGCGCGATCACCGCGATCGCGGCCTCGGCGATCCCCAATCTCTGCTCCTTCACCGTCGGTTTCGACCTGACCTCCGCCTCCGGGCTCGAACTCGGCTTCGACGAGCGACAGACGGCGGAGCGCATGTCCTACCTGTTCCGGACCGAACATTACGAGATGGTCCTCAAGGCGGGGGACATGGAACGCGCGATGGGCGACCTCGTCTGGCATCTCGAGGAACCGCGCGTCGGGCAGAGCTATCCCAACTGGTACGCGGCCAAGCTCGCCTCGCGCTTCGGGCGCGTCGTGCTTTCGGGATCCGGCGGCGACGAGCTCTTCGCCGGATATCCGTGGCGCTATTTCCGTACCCGCGACAGCGACCGCGTGGACGACTATCTCGACGGCTACTATCGCTTCTGGCAGCGCCTGCTGCCGGACGAGGAGCATGGGCGCGTGCTTGCGCCGGTGGCGCGGGAGGTCGCCGGGTTCGACCGGCGCGCGGCGTTCAGGAGCGTGTTCGGACCGCTGCCGGACCGGCTGCCCGACGCGGCGGACCAGGTCAACCGGTCGCTCTATTTCGAGGCGCGCACGTTCATGCACGGCGTGCTGACGATGGAGGACAAGCTCTCGATGGGGCATTCCCTGGAGAGCCGCGTGCCGTTCCTCGACAACGACCTCGTCGATCTCGCGTGCCGCACGCCGTTGCGGCAGAAGCTCGCCGGGATCGCCGAGGTCGTTCGCATGGACGAGAACGAGCCCGGCCCCAAGGGCAAGCGCTATTTCGAGCGGACCCGCGACGGCAAGCTGATCATGCGGGCGATGATGCGCAACTACGTGCCGGCGGACATCGCCGACGGCGCCAAGCAGGGATTTTCGGCGCCCGACGCCAGCTGGTTCCGGGGCGAGTCGCTCGACTATGTGCGCCGCCGGCTGCTGCGGCACGACGCCAGGATCTACGACGTTCTGGACCGCGCCGCCGTCCTGCCGCTGCTCGACGAGCATCTCGAGGGACGCACCAACCGGCGGCTGCTGATCTGGTCGCTTCTGTATCTCGAGGAGTTCTTCGGCTGCTTCCTGGCGGGCGATGGCCGGGCCGCGGGCCTCGCGCGGGCGCCGGCATGAGCGGCCTGCGCGAAGACATCGAGCGGCTGCGGCTGGAGCGCGAGGCCGAGCTGCGGGCGCGTTTCGACCGCAGCCTGCCCTTCGCCGACGGCATGTTCGACCGCTGGGAGCGCGCGCGTCGGCTTGGCTTCGGCGAGGGCGCGTCGATCTATGATTCATCCTTCGTGCTCGGGCGCGTGACCGTGGGCCGCGGCACGTGGATCGGCCCCTGGACGATGCTGGACGGATCGGGCGGCGGCCTGTCGATCGGCGATACGTGTTCGATCTCGGCCGGCGTCCAGATCTACACGCACGACACCGTGGCCTGGGCGCTGTCGGGCGGGCGCGCCGCCCGGCGCACGGGAGCGGTGCGGATCGGCGACTGCGTCTATGTCGGCCCGCAGAGCGTCATCGCGGCGGGCACCGAGATCGCCGACCATGTCGTCGTCGGCGCCAACAGCTTCGTCAATCGCCCGGTCCCGGCGCGGACCGTCGTGGCCGGCTCGCCGGCCCGGGCGATCGGCAGGGTCGAGGGCGAGGGCGAGGCGGTGCGCCTCGTCTTCGCCGATGCCGATCGGGTGCCGCCCGATCTCGCGGGGCGGGACGGCGGATGACGTCGCATCGCCTCCTCGCCTCCGACATCGCCAGGCGCATCGGGTGGCGCCTGCCGGCGCTGGTCGGGCTGATGGTCGCCGGCGCCGCCGTCGAGGGTCTGGCGGTCGCCCTGCTGCTTCCGCTCCTGGTCCGGCTTGGTGTCGCCGCTTCGGATGCGCCGGGCCGTCTCGCGGCCTTCGCCGAGGCGGTCGCCA
>JBIKXN010000112.1:0-9308 GCA_044355765.1 Alphaproteobacteria bacterium | reverse complement strand
TGTTGTGGAACTGGAGCGTGGGCAGATGGGGGGAGGGCATGGACGGCATGGCGGCACCTTGGACCCGGTAGGCGATGGCGGAACGCAGACAGGCATGGGCTTCAACAGCCCAGGCTAATTCGTCCGATCATCCTGCCGAGCCTGAAAGCCATGAAACCGTTTCCGATCCGCATCCGCCTGCCGCCGGCAGCCCGTCTTCGTCGGGTCAGGCGGCGTCTCCGCGCAGTCGCGCCTCGGCGCGCGCGCGCCCGAGGATGGGTAGCAGGGTTTTCAGCTCCGGTCCATGTTCGCGGGCCGTCAGCGCCAGCCGCAACGGCATGAACAGCGCCCTGCCCTTGCGGCCCGTCGCTTCGGCCACGGCGCGCGTCCAGACGCCCCAGGTGGTCTCGTCCCAGGGCTCCGGCGGCAGCAGGGTCGCCGCCTGCGCCGCGAACCCGGGATCGTCGACGCGCGGCGCGAGGACGGCGCGGCAGATCGACCACCACTGCGCTGCCTCGTCGAACCGCGACAGATTGGGCCGGATCGCCAGCCAGAAGGCCTCGTCGATCCCGCCGAGGCCGACGGCCGCCAGCCGGTCCCGTACCCCGGCGAAAGGCAGCGCGTGCAGCACCTGGCCGTTCAGACGCCTGATCTCCTCGACGTCGAGCTTCGGCGCGGCACGGCTGAAGCGTCCAAGGTCGAAACGCGGCAGCAGGTCCTCCAGCGCGGCGCAGGCCTCGACCGGATCGGCCGTCCCCAGCCGCGCCAGCAGCGAGTTGATCGCCATCGGCTCCAGCCCCTCGTCGCGCAGGCTGGCGATGGACAGGCTGCCGAGCCGCTTGGACAGGTTGTGGCCGCCGGCGTCGGTCAGGAGCGTGAAATGCGCGAAGGCGATCTCGCGCGTGGCGCCCAGCGCCCGGAAGATCTGCAGCTGCACCGCAGTGTTGGCGACATGGTCCTCGCCGCGGACGACATGGGTGATGCCCAGTTCCGCGTCGTCGACGACCGAGGCCAGCGTATAGGTCGGCGTGCCGTCGGCGCGCACCAGCACCGGATCGCTCAGCCTGCTGCCCTGAAACGTCTGGCGACCGCGTATCGCGTCGTCCCAGGCCGTCTCTTCGTAGGCTATGAGGAAGCGCCAATGCGGACGCCGGCCCTCGGCCTCGTAGTCGCGCACCTGCCGATCGGACAGGCGCAGCGCCGCGCGGTCGTAGATCTGGACGCCGCCGCCCGCGACCATCTGGAAGCGCTTGAGCTGCAGCTCCTCCTCTGTTTCGTAGCAGGGGTAGAGTCGGCCGGCGGCGCGCAGTTGCTCGGCGGCCGCCGCATAGCGCTCGAGCCGGTCGGACTGGCGCACGAACTCGTCCCATCCGAGCCCCAGCCACAGCAGGTCGTCCTGGATGGCCTGCGCGAATTCCTCGGTCGAGCGCTGCCGGTCGGTATCGTCGAGCCTCAGGAGGAGCCGCCCGCCATTGCGGCGCGCATGCAGCCAGTTCACCAGCGCCCCGCGCGCATTGCCGAGATGGATGCGGCCCGTCGGGCTCGGTGCGAAACGCAGCCTGGTGTGGGTCATCGCGCCTTCGGGGACCCCGGTCAGCCGCCGCCGGCGCGGAAGCCGTTGGTGATCGGATAGCGCCGGTCGCGTCCGAAGGCGCGCTGCGTGATCTTCACGCCGGGCGCCGCCTGGCGGCGCTTGTATTCGGCCAGATCGAGCATGCGCCAGACCCGCCGCACATAGGCCTCGTCGTGGCCGCGCGCGACGATTTCGGCCACGCCCATTTCCTTCTCGACGAGGCAGTCGAGGATGTCGTCGAGTTGGGCGTAGGGACCGAGCGAGGCCTCGTCGGTCTGGTCCGGCTTGAGTTCGGCCGTGGGCGGCTTGGTGATCACGCGCTCCGGCATCACGCCGCCTTCGGGACCGAACCAGCCCGGCAGCCGGTGGGCGTTGCGCCAGCGGCACAGCGCGAACACGGTCGTCTTGTAGACGTCCTTGAGCACCGCGTAGCCGCCGCACATGTCGCCGTAGAGCGTCGCGTAGCCGACCGACATCTCCGACTTGTTCCCGGTCGATACCACCATGTGGCCGAATTTGTTGGACAGCGCCATCAAGGTCAGGCCGCGGGTACGCGACTGGATGTTCTCCTCGGTGATGTCGGGCGCGCGATCCGCGAAGGCCGGCGCGAGCATCTCGGCGAAGGCCTTCATCGCCGGCTCGATGGATACCGTGTCGCAGACGATCGCGAGCCGCCCGGCCACATCGGCCGCGTCCTCCAGGCTCTCGCGGCTGGTATAGGGCGAAGGCATCATCACCGCCCGCACCCGCGCGGCGCCGAGCGCGTCGACCGCGATCGCCGCGGTCAGGGCCGAGTCGATGCCGCCGGACAGGCCGAGGATGACGCCCGGGAAACGGTTCTTGCGCACGTAGTCGCCGAGCCCGACCACCAGGGCCGCGTAGGTCGCGGCCAGCGGTTCCAGCGGCGGCGCGATCGTCGCGGTTTGCGCGGTGAAAACGAGCCCGCCCGCGGCGGCGCGCTCCAGCCGCAGCGTCGAAACCTGCTCGCGGAAGGACGCGGCCTGGAAAGCGAGATGGCGGTCCGCGCCGATGGCGAAGGAACCGCCGTCGTAGACGATCTCGTCCTGGCCGCCCACCTGGTTGACATAGGCGATCGGCAGGCCGGTTTCGACCACGCGCGCGACGGCCAGCTGCTGGCGACGGTCGAGCTTGTCGACCTCGAACGGGCTGCCATTGGGAACGATCAGGAACTCCGCGCCCGACTCCGCGAGCGTCTCAGCCACGTCAGGCGACCACATGTCCTCGCAGATCATGATCCCGAGCCGGACGCCCCGGAACACGACCGGGCCCTGCGGCTTGCCGGCGGCGAAGACGCGCTTGTCGTCGAAGACGCCGTAATTCGGCAGGTCCTGCTTGTAGCGCTGGGCCGCGATGCGACCGCCATCGAGCAGCAGCGCGGCGTTGTAGGGCCGCTCGCCCTCGACCCAGGGGGCGCCGACCAGCATCGCGGGCCCGCCGTCGGCGGTATCGCGCGCGAGTTCCTCGGCGGCTGCACGGCAGGCCGCCAGGAAGGCGGGCTTGAGGACGAGGTCTTCGGGCTGGTAGCCGGCGATGCACAACTCGGGGAAGACGACGAGATCGGCCCCCTGCCCCGCCGCCTCGGCGCGCGCGGCGCGAATGCGCGCGACATTGCCAGCCAGGTCACCGACCGTCGGGTTGATCTGCGCGAGCGCGACGGAGATCGCGAGGGTCACGACGCCCTGCCCCCGCCAAGGCGCGCGCGGCGGGCCGCAGAGGCGGGTGCGCCGGAAGATCGGGGCGAGTTGCGAGCGATCATGATCCCGCGGGCCATAGCAGATTCCGGGATGCCGCCGCCACAGCGCGCCGGTCAGGCGCCGGCGAGGCCGGCTTCGCGGACCCAAGCCGCGATCAGGCGACCGGCCGGCTCGGCGCGCGCCGCTGCATGGCCCTGCCCGGCCCACATCGCCATCAGGTCGGGACGCCCCGCGCGCGCCGCAGCGGAGCGAACGGCGCCCGAGAGCAAGTTCTGGATCGGGTAATCGGGAGCGCTGGCCGCATCCGGGTCGAGCGCCGCGAGCAGCCGGTTGCGCAATCCGCGCGCGAAACGTCCGGTCACGCCGCGCGTCAGCATCGTGCCCTCCGCCGAGGCGAGCGCGGCCTTGTGCAGGGCATGCGTCCCCGCCTCCGGACAGGCCAGGAACGCGGTGCCCATCTGGACCGCCGCGGCCCCGAGCGCGAGCGCCGCGCGGATGCCGCGACCATCCATGATCCCGCCAGCGGCGATAACCGGGATGCGGACACGGTCGACGATCGCCGGAACCAGCACCATCGTACCGAGCGGCGGCGCGGCGCGGTCGCCGAGAAAGGTGCCGCGATGACCGCCCGCCTCCGCACCCTGCGCGACCACCGCGTCGACGCCGGTCGCTTCGAGAACGCTCGCCTCGTCGGGTGTCGTCGCGGTCGCGAAGATCGCGATGCCACGCGCGCGGCACCCCGCGAGCAGCCGTGCGGGCGGCGGTCCGAAATGCGTGCTCACGACCGCCGGAGCGGAATCCAGCACGGCGTCGATCTGCGCATCGAGGCTTTCGCCCCAGGCGTTCGGTATGGCCGGGGGCGGCAAACCGAGTTCGGCGTGGAAAGGCGCCAGACGCGCCAGGGCCGCGGCCAGATCGGCCGCCTGCGGCTCAGGCGGCGGCAGGACGAAGAGATTGATCGCGAAGGGCCGTCCGGAAATGGCCCGGATGGCGCCAGCGGCCTCGCGAATTGCCGCGGGCGCCAGCAGCGCCGCGCCGAGGCTGCCCAACCCGCCTGCTTCCCCGACCGACGCGATCAGCGCCGGCGTGGTCGGACCGCCGGCCATCGGCGCCTGGACGATCGGCCAGGCGATGCCCAGCCGGGCGGCGAAAGCGGTGGCTCCAACGGCCACCACCGAACTCAATCCGCGGCCGCCGCGCCGCCGGCGAGCGCGGCGGGGTTACGCGACGCCTTGAGTTCCTCGGCGATCAGGAACGCCAGTTCCAGCGACTGCGTGGCGTTGAGCCGCGGGTCGCAATGCGTGTGGTAGCGGTCGGCGAGCGCGGTCTCGGTGACCTCCTGGGCGCCGCCGATGCATTCCGTGACGTCCTGGCCGGTCATCTCGAAATGCACGCCGCCGGCATGGGTACCCTCGGCGCGATGCACCGCCATGAAGCCGCGCACCTCGGCGAGGATGCGGTCGAAGGGCCGCGTCTTGTAGCCGGTGCTCGACTTGACCGTGTTGCCATGCATCGGGTCGCACGACCACACCACCTTGCGGCCCTCGCGGGCCACCCGGCGGACGAGCGCGGGCAGCCGCTCGGCGATCTTGTCGTGCCCCATGCGGCTGATCAGCGTCAGGCGGCCGGCCTCGTTGTCGGGGTTGAGGATGTCGATCAGACGGATGAGCTCGTCGGCATCCAGCGTCGGGCCGACCTTCATGCCGATCGGATTGCGCACGCCGCGGCAGAACTCGATATGCGCGCCGTCGAGCTGGCGGGTGCGCTCGCCGATCCAGATCATGTGCGCCGAGCAGTCGTACCAGTCGCCCGAGGTGCTATCGACGCGGGTCAGCGCCTGCTCATAGGCCAGCAGCAACGCCTCGTGGCTGGTGAAGAACTCGGCCTCGGCGATCTGCGGCGTGAGGTCGGAACGCAGGCCGCAGGCCTCCATGAAGGTGAGCGCCTCGGTGATGCGGTCGGCGATGTCGCTGAAGCGCTCGCCGGCCGGCGACTTGGCGACGAAACCCTGTGTCCAGCCATGGACGCGGTGCAGGTCGGCGTAGCCGCCGCGCGCGAAGGCACGCAGCAGGTTCAGCGTCGACGCGGACTGCGAATAGACTTGCAGCATGCGCTGGGGATCGGGCTCGCGCGAAGCCGGCTCGAACTCGATGCCGTTGATGATGTCGCCGCGATAGGCCGGCAGCGTGACGCCGCCGATCGTCTCGGTATCCGCGGAGCGCGGCTTGGCGAACTGCCCGGCCATACGCCCGACCTTCACCACCGGCAGGCCGCCCGCGTACATCAGCACGACGGTCATCTGCAGGAAGACCTTGAACGTGTCGCGGATGTTGTTGGCGGAGAACTCGGCGAAACTCTCGGCGCAATCCCCGCCCTGGAGCAGGAAAGCACGCCCGTTCGCGACCTCGGCCAGCCGCGTCTTGAGGGCCCGCGCCTCGCCGGCGAAGACGAGCGGCGGGAAGCCCGAGAGCTTCTTCTCGACCGCCGCGAGCATGGCGGGGTCGCGATACGCGGGCACCTGGCGGATCGGGTGGGCGCGCCAGGAATCGGGAGTCCATTTCGTGGCCATGGCCAAGTCTCGGGCGTTCATGAAGGGAGGGGGACATTAAACACGCCGCGAGTCGCGGCGCAACGTCGCCCCGCCTCGCCCGGTCAGTCCGCCGCGGCCGGTCGCATCAGGATCTGCATCCGGCGCTCCCGCAGGCGCGCCTGGGTGGCGAGGCCTTCGGGCGCGAAATCCGCCGTCGGGCGGGGCTCGGCCTCGAAATGACCATGCCGATCGACGCCGCGGACCAGCGTGGCCGTGTCGTGCGCGCCGATCGTCTGGCGCACATGCGCCGGAATGTAGCGTATGGCGAGGCCGATCCGTCGGTCCGAGGCCGTGTTCGGGTCCGACCCGTGCGCGATCTTGACGTGGTGCAGCGACATCTCGCCCGGCTGCAGGACGATGTCGACGACCTTCGCCTCGTCGACCTCGACCTGCATCTCCTGGCCGCGCGACAGCATGTTGTTGGCGGCGAAGGTGTCCTTATGGGGCGCGATCTCGCCGGCATGCGAGCCCGGCAGGACGCGCATGCAGCCGCTCTCCCGCGTGCTCGGGCTGAGCGCGACCCAGGCGGTGAGCACGTCGTAGGGCTCCAGTCCCCAATAGGCCACGTCCTGGTGCCACGATATATAGGCGGGATCCTTCGGCTCCTTGATGAACAGGACCGACTCCCAGCACAGTATGTCGGGCCCGATCAGGCTTTCGACGCGGTCCAGGATCTCGGGGCGGCGGATGATCGCGTCGATCGTCGTCGAATAGAGATGCGGCTTGTGCCGCAGTTCCTTGGGCAGCCGGCCGCCGAGCGTGCGCTCGAACGCCTCGATGCGGGCGCGCGCCGCGGCAGCCTCCGCCGCCTCCATGACCCGGATCGGAAAGACGTAGCCATCGCGGGCGTAGCGCGCGGTCGCGGCGGCGTCCAGGGAAGCGCTCATGGCCATGTCGTCCTCCTGTCGAGACTCATGCCGGCAGCCGCCGCGTGGGTTCGCGCATCAGCACGAATTCCTCGGCGGCGGTCGGATGCACGGCGACGGTGCGATCGAAATCCTGCTTGGTCAGGCGCGCCTTCACCGCGATGGCCAGCGCCTGGACGATCTCGGGCGCGTCGGCGCCGACCATATGCGCGCCGATGACGACCTGCGTCGCGCGGTCGACGACCAGCTTCATCAGCGTGCGTTCGTCGCGCCCCGACAGCGTGTGGCGCATCGGCCGGAAATTGGCCGTGTAGACGTCGATGGCGCCGAACTGCGCCAGCGCGTCCTCCTCGCCCAGCCCGACGCTGGCGAGCGGCGGCTGCGAGAAGACCGCGCTGGCGACGCAGGCATGATCCATGCGCGTAGGCTTGCCGTCGAACAGGGTCGCGGCGAGCGCGCGTCCCTCGGCGATCGCAACCGGCGTCAGGTTGATGCGGTTGGTGACGTCGCCGATGGCGTGGACGCCCGGCGCCGTCGTCGCCTGGTGGGAATCGACGGCGATCGCGCCGGCCTTGTCGAGCACGACGCCGGCCTCCACGAGTCCGAGACCCGCGGTGTTCGGCACCCGCCCCGTCGCCATCATCACCGCGTCCGCGGCGATGCTGCGGCCATCCTCGAGCGTCAGCACCAGGCCGCCATCCGCGCGCGCGATGCGCGCCGGCCGCGCGCCGGTCAGGATCTCAATCCCCTTCTTGGCGAGTTCGGCCTGCAGATGCGCCCGGCACTCGCCGTCGAAGCCGCGCAGGATGCGATCACCGCGGATCACCTGGGTTACCGCGGCGCCCGCGGCGCGGAAGATGCCCGCGAACTCGACCGCGATGTAGCCGCCGCCGAGGATCGCGACGCGCCGCGGCAAGGCCGGCAGATCGAGCGCCTGATCGGAATCGATCGCAAGCTCGGCGCCCGGTATCGGCAGCCGCGAAGCACGTCCGCCCGTCGCCACCAGGATGTGGCGCGCGGTGAAGCGACGTCCGCCGACCTCGACCGCGTTCGGCCCGACGATCCGCCCGCGTCCCTCGTGGATGGCGACGTTGGACCCCGTCAGCAGCTTGACGTAGATCGCGTGCAGCCGGTCGAGCTCGCGGTCCTTGGCCGCGATCAGACGGCTCCAGTCGAGCCGTGCGCCCTCGACGGTCCAGCCATAGCCACGCGCATCCTCGAGTTCCTCGGCGAAATGCGTGCCGTAGACCAGCAGCTTCTTGGGCACGCAGCCGCGCAGAACGCAGGTGCCGCCCACGCGCCGGTCCTCGCAGATCGCGACACGTGCGCCATGGGCTGCCGCGCGGCGCGACGCCGCGACACCGCCCGAACCGGCGCCGATCGTGAACAGGTCGTAGTCGAAGTCCATCGGCTCACCTCTGCTGCGGCGTCACTGTCGCCCAATCCTCCGCACCGTTCCAGCGGCCCCTACTCGACCGTCACGCTCTTGGCGAGGTTGCGCGGCTGGTCGACATCGGTGCCCTTGATGACGGCGACGTGATAGGCGAGCAGCTGGACCGGAACGATATGCAGGATAGGCGCGACGAAGGGATCCACATGCGGAAGCTCGATCGACGCCCAGGCGAGCTTGCCCGCGCGCGCGATGCCCTGCCGGTCGGAGAGAAGGATCACCCGGCCGCCGCGCGCCGCCACCTCCTGCATGCTCGACGCGGTCTTCTCGAACAGCTCGTCGGTGGGCGCCACGACGATCACCGGCACGCTCTCGTCGATCAGCGCGATCGGGCCGTGCTTCATCTCGCCCGCCGCGTAGCCCTCGGCGTGGATGTAGGAGATCTCCTTGAGCTTGAGCGCGCCCTCGAGCGCCACCGGATAGGACGGGCCGCGTCCGAGATAGAGCACGTCGCGCGCCTCGGCGACGGACGCGGCCAGGCGCCGGATCGCGTCGTCATGGGCCAGGACCTCGGCGATCCGCGCGGGCGCTTCGGTCAACGCGACCGACAGCCTGGCCAGCGCGGCAGGATCGAGCGTGCCGCGCGCCTTCGCCGCGGCGAGCGCGAGACAGGCGAGGACGGTGAGCTGCGTCGCCATCGCCTTGGTCGACGCGACGCCGATCTCTGGTCCGGCATGGGTCGGGAAGACGACGTCCGCTTCGCGCGCGATCGAGCTTTCCGGAACGTTGACGACCGCGGCGATCCTCTGGCCCTCCGCGCGCGCGTGGCGCAACGCCGCCAGCGTGTCGATCGTCTCGCCGGACTGCGACACGAACATCGATGCGCCGCCGGGCGCGAGGACGGGGCGGCGGTAGCGGAACTCGGATGCGATGTCGACGTCGACCGCCAGCCGCGCCAGCTGCTCGAACCAGTAGCGCGCGATCTGCGCCGCGTAGAACGACGTCCCGCACGCGACGATGGACAGGCGCGGCAACCCGGCCAGGTCGAAGGGCAGCGCGGGCAGACCGACCTCGAACGTCGCCGGGTTCATGTAGGCGCGCAGCGTGTCGCCGACCACGGCCGGCTGCTCGTGGATCTCCTTGTGCATGAAGTGCGGATGGTTTCCCTTGCCCACGAGCGCGCCCGACAGCGCGG
>JBIKXN010000516.1:0-2763 GCA_044355765.1 Alphaproteobacteria bacterium | reverse complement strand
GGCCGCCATCTGCGGGCCGGGGCGCGGCGCCGTCGCCGGGCGCGGCTCGGGCGGGGCGGCGGGCGGGGCGGCACGCGTCGCCGCCGCGGTGGCGGGGACGGCGAGCGGAGGTGCCGCGGCGGCAGGCGGCGGCGCGACGGCGGGGGCGGCAGCAGCGGGGCGCGGCGGCGAGTAGACGTCCTTGAGCAATTCGCTGGTGCGGCGCCAGGGCTGGATATCGGCGACGAACGCCGCGCGCGCCGCCGGCTCCAGATCGATGAGCAGCCGCGCCACGCCGCGCGGCGCCGCGAGATCATAGGCGACACGCCGCACGCGCACCGGCGTCGCCAGGTCGATCACCAGGCGCGCAGCCTGTCCCTCGCCGCGCCCGAAGCGCCAGCCGCCGATGGCGCCCTGCGGCGCGGGGGCCTGCCCCAATTCCCAGCGCCCGGGCCCCAGATCGACCACCAGACGCATCGGCTCGTCGAGCGTGAAGACCCGCGGATCGCCCCGGCGCTCCGAATCGACGACGATCTGCAGGCCGCTCGGGTCGGCGGCACGCACGTCGACCACCCGCCCCGGCGCGGCGGCCGTGGTGGCGGCCACCGGCGGCGCGGCGGCGAACAGGGCCACCCAGATGATGGCCAGAAGGCGAAGGACGAACATGGCGGCGGGAAGATCCTGTACAGGAAACCCCAGGATTTGGGCGTGGTGATGACGACGCCATCCCGGACGGGCGCACCGCGCCGGGCCGGGCCGGCGGGGAGCCTGAAGGGAAAGGTTGTAGTCTCGGGCCCGAACCGTTAGCCTGAGCTTCGCGTCCGCTGCAATGGTGGCCGACCGTGCCTTTGGATGCGCGGACGGAGCCAACCGCTTCCTCGGAGAGGGGCGTTGCGGTCGCGACCGACGACACACGAACGAATAGCTACGTGATTTCAACCGCTTCAGATTCCTCCTCCAAGACGATACGCGCCGCCGGCAAGGCGGCGGGACGGTATCCGGGCGCGTCCACGCGCGCCGGTGTCCGGTCGTACGGGCGGAA
This sequence comes from Alphaproteobacteria bacterium, assembly GCA_044355765.1. Taxonomy (GTDB): domain Bacteria; phylum Pseudomonadota; class Alphaproteobacteria; order CACIAM-22H2; family CACIAM-22H2; genus CAIOSQ01. Next base: position 1,742 of record JBIKXN010000516.1, on the reverse strand, counting down.
TCTGGCGGTCGTCGCCATCCGGCATGGCGCCGGGAGAACGATTCCGAGCATCGCGCTCCGCGCGATAGACGTCCTCCATACCGGCGCTCCGCCACCACTCCTGCGGAGACCAATCCAACATGGCAAAGAAAATGCTCATCGACGCGACCCACGCGGAAGAGACGCGGGTCGTCGTCCTCAGTGGCAACAGGCTTGACGAATACGACTTCGAGACCTCGACCAAGAAGCAGATCAAGGGCAACATCTATCTGGCCAAGGTGACGCGCGTCGAGCCGTCGCTGCAGGCCTGCTTCATCGAGTTCGGCGGCAATCGCCACGGCTTCCTCGCCTTCGGCGAGATCCATCCGGACTACTGGCAGATCCCGATCGCCGACCGCGAGGCCCTGCTCGCCGAGGAACGGCGGCTGGCCGAGCGCGAAGACAATGGCGACGACACGCCCGAACACGCGCCGTTCCCCGCCCCCTCCGCCTCGGCGCACGACGAACCCGAGGAAAGAGAGCAGACGCCGACCGCGATCGGCGTATCGCCCTCGGCCAGCGACAGCACCGTCGACATCGATGGCCGCGGCGTCCAGGTCGCGCCTGATGCCGACGCGGCCCGCGCCGCCGAAGCCGACCAGTCCGCCGCGATCGGGATCGACGCCCCGCGCGTGGTCGCGCCCGAGCCGAGCGCCGGCGACGAAGCGCCGCTCGCCGCCGATGCCGAACCGGCAGCCCCGCCGGTCAAGCTCGAATCCCTCGGCGGCGATGCCGCGGAAGAGGAAGAAGAGGAAGAGACGCGCCGCCGCCGCTTCAAGCCCATGCGGCACTACAAGATCCAGGAAGTGATCAAGCGCCGCCAGGTGCTGCTCGTTCAGGTCGTCAAGGAGGAGCGCGGCACCAAGGGCGCGGCCCTGACGACCTATATCTCGCTGGCGGGACGCTATTGCGTGCTGATGCCGAACACCACGCGCGGCGGCGGCATCTCGCGGCGGATCACCTCGCAGCAGGATCGCAAGCGCCTGAAGGACATCATGCGCGACCTCGACCTGCCGGACGGCATGGCGGTGATCCTGCGCACGGCCGGCATGGAGCGCGACAAGCCCGACATCCGGCGCGACTACGAATACCTGATGCGGCTGTGGGACGACGTGCGCGAACTGACGCTGAATTCGCGCGCCCCGGCACTGGTCTACGAGGAAGGCTCGCTGATCAAGCGGGCGATCCGCGATCTCTATTCGCGCGACATCGACGAGATCCAGGTCGAGGGCCGCGAGGGCTACGACGCGGCACGGGCGTTCATGAAGATGCTCATGCCCGACCACGCCGAGAAGATCCGGCTGTACGACGACCCTCAGGTGCCGCTGTTCCAGCGCCATCAGGTCGAGGCGCAGCTCGACGAGATGCACGACCCCACCGTGCGGCTTCGCTCCGGCGGCTACATCGTCCTCAACCAGACCGAAGCGCTGGTCGCCATCGACGTCAATTCGGGCCGCGCCACGCGCGAGCGCCATATCGAGGAAACCGCGCTCAAGACCAATCTGGAGGCCGCCGACGAGGTGGCCCGCCAGATCCGGCTGCGCGACCTCGCCGGGCTGATCGTCATCGACTTCATCGACATGGAAGACAACCGCCACATCTCGCAGGTCGAGCGGCGGTTGAAGGACGCGATGCGCAGCGACCGCGCACGCATCCAGATCGGCCGGATCTCGCCCTTCGGGCTGCTGGAGCTGTCGCGCCAGCGGCTGCGCCCGTCGCTCGCC
>JBIKXN010000111.1:0-9318 GCA_044355765.1 Alphaproteobacteria bacterium | reverse complement strand
TGGCGAGACAATCGGACGGCTGGTCGATGTCCACGCCGCGAACCTGCCAGGCGAGCTGGAGCGCCGCTGCGGCGAGCGCGATCCAGAAGGGCCAGCCGAGGCCTGCCTGCGCGCCGGCGGCGGCGAAGAGCAGGACGGCGGCCGCGTAGAACGCGCCGAGCGCGGGGCGGGTGCGCGCGCCGAGCCGGCGCGCCGAGGACTTGATCCCGACCAGCGCGTCGTCCTCGCGGTCCTGATGGGCGTAGATCGTGTCGTAGCCGAGGGTCCAGGCGATGCCGCCGGCATAGAGCAGCAGCGGCGCGAGCGCGAGGCCGCCGGCCACCGCGCTCCAGCCCATCAGCGCGCCCCAGTTGAAGGCGAGGCCGAGGAAGAATTGCGGCCACCATGTCACCCGCTTCATCAGCGGATAGGTGAAAACGAGGACGAGCGACGCCACGCCCAGCGCGATCGTAGCCATGTCGAATGTCAGCAGGATCGCCAGGCCGACGAGCAGCTGCGCGAGCAGGAAGGCGAGCGCGCCGCGCACCGAAACCGCGCCGGACGGGATGGGGCGATCGGCGGTGCGCGCGACGCGGCCGTCGAAGTCGCGGTCGACGATGTCGTTGTAGGTGCAGCCGGCGCCCCGCATGACGAAGGCGCCGAGCGCGAACAGCGCGAACAGCCATGGCGAGGGAAGGCCCGGCGTCGCCAGCGCGATGCCCCACCAGCAGGGGAAGAGCAGCAGCCAGGTGCCGATCGGCCGGTCGGCGCGCATCAGCCGCGCATAGGGCAGCGCCGCGGGCGGCAGGACCCGCGCCAGCAGGCCGGAGCGCGGAATGTCGGAGGCGGAACGTGCCATGGGGGCGCAGGAAACAGGCCCGCGCGCCGGATTGCCAGCGGTTTCGCGCGGCGCCGCCGCCGCTCAGCCGTCGGATGCGCGGTGCTGCACCGGCTTGACGTTGGGGAACAGTTCGAGCACCGCCGGGTCGAAATCGCGTATGGGAACCGGGTCGCGCCGGAAATTGCCGTGGTCGTCGCGTCCGCGCACCAGCGTCGCGTAGGGCATGTCGCCGCGCTGGCGGACATGCGGGGCGACATAGCGTATCGCGTAGCCGTAGCGGCGCCCGGGCGAGCGGTTCGGCGGCGAGCCGTGGACGATCTTGACGTGGTGCAGCGACATCTGGCCCTCGTCGAGCAGAAGGCTGACTCCCGTCGCGTCGTCGACCTCGACCGCGATCTCCTCGTGGGTGAACAGCATATTGGCGCTGCCTGGCGCGGAACGCGCATGCGGGAATTGCGGCGCGCGATGCGTGCCGGGGATAACCTGCATCGCGCCGTTCTCGAGCGTGCTCGGCGCGAACGCGATCCAGGCCGAGACGACATCGTCCGGCTCCAGCCCCCAGTAGAACGAATCCTGGTGCCACGCGACATAGGCCGGATCGTGCGGCTCCTTCACGAACAGGCTGGACGACCAGCACAGGATGTCGGGACCGATCACCGACTCGACGGCGTCGAGGATGCGCGGATCGTGCACGAGGTCGTAGAGGACCCGGAGCTTCAGATGGCCTTTGTTGCGGATGACGAGCGTCGCGGCCTCGCCGCTCTCGGCCTCGTAGGCCTCGAGCCGGTCGCGCAGGCGCTTCGTCTCGCCGGCTGCGAGGCAGGGCAGGGGATGCAGATAGCCGTCGCGGCGATAGGCTTCGACCTGCTCTGCCGTCAGACCATGGCTCATGCCGTGTCCCTCCTCGCGTCGTGATCACGTCTCGGATCGTGGTCTCCCGCGATCTCCAGGACAAGCTTGTTGAGGATGGCGGCGGCGAAGCTTTGCCAGTCCTCCGCCGCGATGGCGAAGGCGCCGGGACCCCCGATCACCTGTTCGCGATAATGTTCGGCGAGGCCGGGTTCGAGATCGAGGATCGGCAAGCCGTTGATCACGACGCCGCGCGCCACGGCCTCGTCGCGCGCCGCGGGCGCCGCCCGGCCGCGATTGTTGGCGCCGTCGCCCGAGACGTCGATGACGCGGCGCTCGCCGCGGAAGGGCGCGGCCGCAAGCAGGCGCATCCCGGCGTCGATGGCGCCGCTGATCGAGGTGCCGCCGCTGAAGAGGCGGCGCGGCGCCGCTTCGATCGCGTCGGCGAAGCGTTCGATCGCGGCCGGACCGTCCAGCGCGGTCCAGGGCACGGCCAGCGCCTGCATCTCGGGCCCCGTCCACTGGAACATCGTCGCCGCGATCGCGCGCCGCGGACCCGAAGCGATCGCCGCGGCGACGCGCGGATGGCGGAACGCGTCGGCATAGCCCTGGCGCTGCATCTCGAAACGCGCCGTGTCGACGCTCCAGGAGGCGTCGACCGCGAGCACGAGCAGCAGGTCGAAGGTGGCGGACGCGCGGGCCTCGCCTGCGACGCTCGCCGCGGCCATGGCCGCCACCCCGCCGATCAGGCGTCGTCGGGGCATCGCGCGGCGGCGGTACGGCGCGTCCAAAGGGATTTCCCTCGCAAGCGTCGATCCGGACGAAGCCTGGTACGTGCCGGGCGGTGGCATTCTGCCTTGCCCGAAGCCCGCGGTCGAGGCGTCCCGCGCGCGAAATCCGTCACGGCGGGCGCGTCGCGCGCTAAGCTGCGGCCATGGGTTCCTATCGTCGAACGCATGGTGCCGCCGCACGGACGAAGCACGCTCCGTGCGGCGCGGCGGCCGGGCTCGAGCGGCCGTGGTGAGCGACGGCGCGCGCCCGGCGGCGCGGGTCCATTGCGATGCCGCGCTTGCGCCCGGCGTCCGGATCGAGCTTGGCGCCGGTCCGGCGCATCATCTGCGCAACGTGCTGCGGCTGCAGCCGGGCGCCGCGATCGCCGTATTCAACGCGCGCGACGGCGAGTTCGCCGCCGAGATCGCCAGCTTCGCGAAGGGCTCGGCGGGCGCGACGCTCGGCGCAAGGCGTCGCGGCCCGCTTGCCGAAGCGGACCTGTGGCTGTGCTTCGCCCCGATCAAGCGCGCGCGTCTCGACGCGATGGTCGAGAAGGCGACGGAGCTGGGGGTCTCGCGGCTGGTGCCGGTCTTCACGCGGCATACCGCGATGGAGAGGGTCAACCGCGAACGTCTGGCCGCGATCGCGACCGAGGCGGCCGAGCAATGCGAGCGGCTGTCGGTGCCCGAAGTCGTCGCGCCGGTCGAGTTCGCGCGGCTTCTGTCCGATTGGCCCGAGGGCCGGAGGCTGATCGTCGCCGACGAAAGCGGCGGCGGCGCGCCTGCCGCGGCCGCGCTGGCCGACATCGAAGGACCCTTCGCAGTCCTGACCGGACCGGAGGGGGGCTTTGCGCCGAGCGAGCTTGACGCGCTGGGCCGGGCCGTGTTCGTTCGCCGGGTCGGCCTGGGGCCACGGATCCTCCGCGCCGATACGGCGGCGATCGCCGCGCTCGCGATCGTCCAGGCGATCGCCGGCGACGGCGGGCTCGCGCCGCGCTGCGCCGGCTAGGGCCGGCCCTGGCCGGCGCGTCGCGGCATGTCGCTGCCGCAGAATCGTCATGCATGCGGCCGGTCTTCGCGCCGGTCGCGCCCACGAACCCGGGAGTCCCCGCTTGTCCGCACCGCCGACCACGCAAGGGGCGCCGATCGAGAGCAGGCGCCAGCTCGTCGAGTACATCGCCGGCGGCTCGAAGCCGCCGCAGGCGTGGCGTATCGGCACCGAGCACGAGAAATTCGTCTATCGCCTCTCCGATCTGCGCCGCCTGCCCTATGACGGCGACGGGCCGACGATCCGCAAGCTGCTCGAGGGGTTGGCCGCGCGTTTCGGCTGGACGCCGGTGGCGGAAGCCGGAAACCCGATCGCGCTCGCCCAGGGCGGCGCCAGCGTGACGCTGGAGCCCGGCGGGCAGTTCGAACTTTCCGGTGCGCCGCTCGAGACCATCCACCAGACCTGCGACGAGGTCAGCCGCCATCTGGTGGAGTGCAAGACGGTCTGCGCGGAGATCGGCGCGGGCATGCTCGGCCTCGGATTCGATCCGAAATGGCCGCGCGCCGACGTGCCGTGGATGCCCAAGGGCCGCTACAAGATCATGCGCGCCTACATGGAGAAGAAGGGGCGTCTGGGCCACGACATGATGCTGCGCACCTGCACCGTGCAGGTGAACCTGGACTACGAGTCCGAGGCCGACATGGTGCGCAAGTTCCGCGTGTCGCTGGCGCTGCAGCCTATCGCGACGGCGCTGTTCGCCAATTCCCCGTTCCGCGACGGTGCGCCCAGCGGCCTGCTGTCGACCCGCAGCCATGTCTGGACCGACACCGATCCCGACCGCACGGGCATGCTGGGCTTCGTATTCGACGAAGGCTTCGGCTTCGAGCGCTATGTCGACTACATCTGCGACGTGCCGATGTATTTCGTCTACCGCGGCGGCACCTATCTCGATTTCAGCGGCCGCAGCTTCCGCGATTTCGTCGCCGGCCGGTTCAACGCCGAATTCGGCGACGTGCCGCGGATCACCGACTATGTCGACCACCTGACCACCGCCTTTCCGGAAGTCAGGCTGAAGAAGTTCCTCGAGATGCGCGGTGCCGATGGCGGCCCGTGGAAGCGGCTCTGCGCCCTGCCCGCGCTCTGGGTCGGGCTGCTCTACGACCGCGGCGCGCTCGACGCGGCCTGGGACGTGGTCAAGGACTGGCGCGTCGACGAGATGGAGGCCATGCGCGCCGACGTGCCGCGGCTGGGCCTCGCAACGCCCTTCCGCGGCCAGCCACTGCACGACGTGGCGCGCCGTGTCGTGCGTATCGCCGTCGAAGGTCTGCGCGCCCGCAACCGCATGAACCGGATGGGCGACGCCGACGAGACGCATTTCCTCAACCCGCTGGTCGAGATCGCCGAAAGCGGCCGCACCCCCGCCGAAGCCCTGCTCGACGCCTATCGCGGCCGCTGGGGCAGAACGGTCGACCCGGTCTTCGCCGAAGAAGCCTACTGACCGGGACCAACTCCGATCCGGCCAACTCCGATCCAGAGTTCCGTTTCAGGATCGAGGGGCAAATCCGTTAAATCGTAGTCTCGCGCGCATATTCTGTGCGGCCTCGGCCAGATTCACCCGCGCAGACGTTGGTTGTCCGGGTCGTAGGGCGACTCGGCGATCACCGTCGCGCGATGCGGCTTGCCGAGGATGACTATCTCCACTTCGGTGCCGAGCATGGCGCAGTCGGGCTGCAGCATCGCCAGCGCCAGCGACTTGCCGACGCGCCAGCCATAGCCGCCGGAGGTCGAGCGGCCGACCAGCCTGCCGTCGCGCCGGATCGGCTCCGAGCCGCGCGCGTCGGCGTCGGTCACGCCATGCACCTCCAGCGTCGCGAAGGCGTTCGCGAAGCCGCGCGCGCGCCAGCGCAGCAGCGCCTCGCGGCCGAGGAAATCGCCCTTGTCCGGATGCACGAAGCGGTCGAGGCCGGATTCCCAGGCGGCGTACTCGATCGACAATTCGCGCGGGATCAGTCGGTAGGATTTCTCCAGCCGCATCGAGTCCATCGCCCGGATGCCGAAGGGGCGCAGATCGTAGCGCGCGCCGGCTTCCATCAGCAGGTCGAAGATCGTCGCCTGCATCTCGATCGGGTGGTGCAGTTCCCAGCCGAGCTCGCCGACGAAATTGACGCGCAGCGCCAGCGCCTGGGCGTGGCCGACCGAGATCTGCTGGCCGGACAGCCAGGGGAACGCCGCGTTCGACAGATCGCTGTCGGTCAGGTCCTGGAGCAGCGCGCGCGACCTCGGGCCCGCGATCACCAGCACGCCGTACTGCCCGGTGACCTTGCGCAGCTCGACGCTGCCGTCGCGCGGGGCCCGCTTCGACAGCTGGTCCCAGTCATGGCGCTCGTAGGCGCCGGCCGAGACCAGGTAGAAGGAGTCCGGTGCCGAGCGGTAGACGGTGAATTCGGACCGTACGCCGCCATTGGCCGACAGCAGATGGCACAGCGCGACGCGCCCGACGCGCCGGGGCAGGCGGTTGGCGAAGAGCCCGTCGAGCCAGGCTTCGGCGCCCGGCCCCGCGACCTCGAATTTCGCGAAGGCCGTCATGTCGAGCAGCCCGGCCCTCTCGGCGACATGCCGGCACTCGTCGCCGACGAAGGGGAAATAATTGGAGCGACGGAAGCTCCATTTCTCGCGCGGCCGCTCGCCGGCGCGCAGCGGCGGATGATTGTCGCGCAGGAGCGTGTCCGGCTTGCCGAGTTCCGCCTCGTCGAGACCGTAGTCCGGCGGCGCGAACCAGTTCGCGCGCTCCCAGCCATAGACCGACCCGAACACGGCGCCCAGGTCGCGCATGCGCTCGTAGCAGGGCGAGCGCTTCAGCGGCCGCGCCGCCGCGCGTTCCTCGTCGGGATAATGCACAGAGAAGACGTTGGCATAGGCCTCTTCGTTCTTGCGCCGCAGATAGCCGCGCGCGGCATGAGGGCCGAAGCGGCGCGGATCCACGCCCATCATGTCGATCGACGGTTCGCCCTCGACGATCCATTCCGCGAGCTGCCAGCCGGCGCCCCCCGCCGCGGTGACGCCGAAGCTGTGGCCCTCGTTCAGCCAGAAATTCGCGACGTCCCAGGCCGGGCCGACGATCGGGCTGCCGTCGGGCGTATAGGCGATCGCGCCGTTGTAGACCTTCTTGATGCCGACCTCGCCGAAGGCCGGCACGCGGGCGATGGCGGTCTCGATATGCGGCGCGAGCCGATCGAGATCCTCCTGGAAGAGCTCGTACTCGCTGTCCGCGCGCGGTCCGTCGACATAGCAGGCGGGCGCGCCGGTCTCGTAGGGGCCGAGGATCAGACCGCCATTCTCCTCGCGCATGTACCAGGACGAGTCCGACTCGCGCAGCACGCCCATCTCGGGCAGGCCCAGGCGCTGGCGCTCCAGGATGGCCGGATGCGGCTCGGTCACGATGTACTGGTGCTCGACCGGGATCACCGGCACGTCGAGCCCGACCATCGCGCCGGTGCGACGCGCGAAATTGCCGGTCGCCGACACGACATGCTCGCAGACGATCTCGCCCTTGTCGGTCCTGACCAGCCATTCGCCGCCGCGCCGCCGTTCGATGGCGGTCACCGTGGTGTGCCGGTTGATCTCGGCGCCGCGCGCGCGCGCGCCCTTGGCCAGGGCCTGGGTCAGGTCCGCGGGCTGGATATAGCCGTCCTCGGGGTGGCGGATGGCGCCGACGAGCCCGTCGGTGACGCAGAGCGGCCAGATTTCCTTCACCTGCGCGGGCGTCAGGATCTCGACCTTCACGCCGATCGTCTCCGCCACGCCGGCGTAGAACATGTATTCGTCCCAGCGGTCGCGCGTGCGCGCCAGCCGGATATTGGAGACCTGACGCAGGCCCACATTCTGTCCGGTCTCGGCCTCAAGCGTCTTGTAGAGCGCGACCGAGTAGCGGTGGATCTGCCCGACCGAGTAGCTGAGATTGAACAGCGGCAGCAGCCCGGCCGCGTGCCAGGTCGAGCCCGAGGTCAGCTCGCGCCGCTCCAGCAGCACGCTGTCGGTCCACCCCTTGCGCGCGAGGTGGTAGAGCGTCGACACGCCGACCACGCCGCCGCCGATCACAACCGCCCGTGCCTGCGTCCTCATCGCCTGTCTCCGTCGTCCCGGTTCAATGCGCCGCGTCCGGCATCGATGCCTTGCGGCGCGCGATGAAGTCCTGGAGCGCCGCGTCGATGCCGGCATCGATCGGCGGCGGTTCGTAGGTCTCGAGCATCCGCTTCCACTGCAGGTTGGCGCGCTGCGGCGCATCCAGCCTGCCTTCGGCGTCCCACTGCTCGAAGGAATTGTTGTCGGCGATCTGCGAGCGGAAGAACGCGGTCTCGAAATTGGCCTGGGTATGGGCGCAGCCGAGGAAATGCCCGCCGGGTTCGACCTGCCTGAAAGCGTCCATCGCCTGCGCGTTCGCGGACATGTCGATGCCGCGCGCAAGCACATGCATCATGCCGAGCTGGTCGAGATCCATGACGAATTTCTCGTAGGAAGAGGCGAGGCCGCCCTCCATCCAGCCGGCGGCGTGGAGCACGAAATTCGTGCCGGCGAACAGCGTCGGCAGCAGCGTCTGTGCGCTCTCGTAGGCGGCCTGGGCGTCGGGCAGCTTGGACGCGCACAGCGAGCCGCCGGTGCGGAAGGGCAGGCCCAGGCGGCGCGCCAGCTGCCCCGCGCCATAGATCGCCAGCGCCGCCTCGGGCGTGCCGAAGGTCGGCGCGCCGGACTGCATCGACAGCGTCGACACGAAGGTGCCGAAGATGACCGGCGCGCCCGGCCGGACCAGCTGCGTGAAGGCGACGCCGGCCAGGATCTCTGCCAGCGCCTGGGTCAAGGTGCCGGCGACCGTCACCGGGCTCATCGCGCCGGACAGGATGAAGGGCGTGATCACCGTCGCCTGGTTGGCGGCGGCATAGGCCTCGGCTGCACCGAGCATCACCCCGTCCCAGACCATCGGCGAGTTGGCGTTGATCAGGCTGGTGCAGACGGTGTTGGACTCCAGGAAATCCGCGCCGAACAGGATGCGGCACATCTCGACCGTGTCGCGCGCGCGGTCGGGATGCGTGACCGAACCCATGAACGGCTTGTCGGACCAGCGCATATGCGCATAGACCATGTCCAGGTGCCGCTTGTTCACCGGCAGGTCGACGGGTTCGCACACCGTGCCGCCGGAGTGGTGCATGAACGGGCTGGCATAGGCCAGCTTCACGAAGTTGCGGAAATCCTCGATCGTGCCGTAGCGGCGACCACGATCGAGATCGTGGACGAAAGGCGATCCGTAGACGGGCGCGAAGACCAGGCTGTCGCCGCCGATATGGACGCTGCGCGCGGGATTGCGCGCCGCCTGGACGAAGTCGCGCGGCGCGGTGGCGACCAGGCTGCGCGCAAGGCCGCGCGGAAACCGCACCCGCGTTTCGACCACGTCGCATCCCGCGCCGGCGAGCAGTTCCAGCGCGCGCGCATGGCCGCGGAACTCGATGCCGATTTCCTGCAGCAGCGTCTCGGCATTGGCCTCGATCGTCGCGAGCCCCTCCTCGGACAGGATCTCGGTGGTCGGCACGCCGCGCTTGATATACGCGACCGACGCGGCGCGCGCCTGCAGACGCTGCGCGCGTCTTGCCTCGCGTCCGCGTCGGCCGTCGCGTACCGCATTGTCCTGGTTCTCGTCGCCCGCCATGCCTGTACCGCCCGGTCGTGTCTTTCGACTGTCATGCTATCGCAACGATGACTCTTGCAGCACCTGCGGGCGATTGGCTAGGGCGGATGCCATGGATCGCGCGACCGAGACATTCGATTTCGTCGTCGTCGGCTCGGGCTCTGCCGGCTCGGTGCTGGCGAACCGGCTGACCGACGACGGCCGCCACAGCGTC
>JBIKXN010000515.1:0-2770 GCA_044355765.1 Alphaproteobacteria bacterium | reverse complement strand
ATCCTCGAAGACGGCGCCCTGGGCCTGAGCCCAGCCATGGATCGGCGTCGTGCGCACCGGGTCGAACAGCTCGCCGCGCGAGGTTCCGGCGAGGGTGCCGAAGGTGACGGGCGTGTAGGGCTGGCGGAACGTGGTCAGCCCGATGTCCGGGATGGCGCGGCCGCTGGCGGCGGCCGCGATCGCGAGCGCGTTGATGCTCGACGTCTTGCCCTGGTCGGTCGCCATGCCGTTGGTGGTGTAGCGCTTGATGTGCTCGATCGAGCGGAAGCCCTCGCGCAGCGCCAGTTCCAGGTCCTTGGCGGTGACGTCGTTCTGAAAGTCGACGAAGGCGCGCGCGCGCTTGGGCGAGCGGTCATGCGGCACGGCCCCGGCGAAGCCGCCGCCACGAGCCGGGTCGCCAGCGACGCGCCAGGCTTCGCCCAGCGCCGCCTGCAGCCCGAACGCGCCGGCGCAGGCGCCGACCGAGCGGCAGGCCTGCGGCGTGCCGTCGGGCACGTAGGCCTGCAGTTCGTCCCGGAAGGCGAGCCTGCCGCGCGACTGCGAATGCAGATGCACCGACGGCGTCCAGCCGCCCGACATCAGCAGCGTGTCGCAGGAGACGACATCGACGCCGCGCACCGAGCCATCGGTCTCGACACGTCCGACATGCGCTTCGTGGACGCGCAGCCGGCCGCGCGTGCCGACGACCGTGGAGGCGCAGCGCACCTCGATGCCGGCCGCGCGCGCGCGGCGCGGCAACTCGCCGTCGGCCGCTGGACGCAGATCGGCGATCAGCGCGATCTCCATGCCCGCCGCGGCGAGTTCCAGCGCCGCGCCATAGGCATCGTCATGCGCGGCGAAGACCAGTGCGCGGCAACCGGGCTTGACGCCGTAGCGCGCCAGATAGGTCCGCGCGGCATCCGCGAGCATGATCCCCGGCCGGTCGTTCTCCGGAAAGACCAGCGGGCGTTCGATCGCACCGGTCGCGAGCACGACCTCGCGCGCGCGCACCTGCCACAGCCGCTCGCGCGGCAGGTTCGGATCGGGCGCGACCAGATGGTCGGTGACGCGCTCGGCGAGCGCCACGAAGTTCTGCGCGAAATAGCCGAAGGCCGTCGTGCGCGGCAGCAGCGTCACGCGCGGATTGGCCGCGAGTTCGGCGATCGCGGTCGCCAGCCAATGCTGCGCGGGCGCGCCGTCGATCGTTGCGCTCGTCTCGGCCAGAAGGCTGCCGCCGAGTTCGGCCTGTTCGTCGCACAGGATCACGCGACCTCCCTGCGTCGCGGCTGCGAGCGCGGCGGCGATGCCGGCCGGGCCGGCGCCGACCACCAGCGTCTCGCAATGCGCGTAGCGTTGCGTGTAGCGATCGGGATCGGCGCCACGCGGCGGACGGCCGAGTCCCGCGGCGGCGCGGATGCGCGGCTCGTAGAGTTTTGCCCACCACGCTGCCGGCCGCATGAAGGTCTTGTAGTAGAAGCCGGCCGGGATCAGCGGCGCCGCGAGGTCGCCCAGCGCGGCGAGGTCGAAGCGCAGCGACGGAAAGCGGTTCTGGCTTTCGGCGGACAGCCCCTCATGCAGCTCGACCTGGGTCGCGCGCAGATTGGGGGCGTAGCGTCCCGCGCCGCGGTCGACGCCGACCAGCGCGTTGGGCTCCTCCGAACCCGCCGCGAGGATGCCGCGCGGGCGGTGATACTTGAACGAACGGCCGACCAGATGCACGCCATTGGCCAGCAGCGCCGAGGCCAGCGTGTCGCCCGCGCAACCCGCATAGGGCCTGCCGTCGAAGCGGAAGGCGAGGGGGCGCGCGCGGTCGATGCGTCCGCCGGCCGCGGTGCGGAAGACGCCGGTCACGGCGCGTCCATGCCGGGAATGCTCGCCGGATCCGGGCGCTTCTCGCCGGCGCGATAGGTGGCGACGATGCGATCGCTCACCGTATGGCGGATCGCGTTGAAGAACCGCCCGCAGCCATGCTCGTGCCGCCAGCGCTCGGCATGCCAGCCCTTGGGATTGGCGCGCATGTAGAGGAACTCGGCCCAGGCGGCGTCGTCGAGCGCGGCGGGATCCGCGGGCCGCGCGACATGCGCCTCGCCGCCGTAGCGGAACTCGATCTCCGGCCGTTCGCCGCAATGCGGGCATCTGATCAGCAGCATGACGACCTCAATGCGCGACGGCCGCCGCGGCGGCCTCGTCGATCAGCCGGCCGGTGCGGAACCGGTCGAGGCAGAAGGGGGCCGCGATCGGATGCGGCTCGTCGCGCGCGATCGTCGCGGCGAAGACATGTCCCGATCCCGGCGTGGCCTTGAACCCGCCGGTGCCCCAGCCGCAGTTGACATAGAGCCCGGGAACCGGCGTCTTGCCGATGATCGGCGAGCGGTCCGGTGTCACGTCGACGATGCCGCCCCAGTTGCGCAGCATCCGCACGCGGCGGAAATCCGGGAAGAGCTCGCAGATCGCGTCGAGCGTATGCGTCGTCACGTGCAGCGCGCCGGTCTGGCTGTAGGACGTGTAGACATCGGTGCCGGCGCCGATCACCAGCTCGCCCTTGTCCGATTGCGAGATATAGGCGTGGATCGTGTTCGACATCACGACGCAGGGCATCGCCGGCTTGATCGGCTCGGAGACCAGCGCCTGGAGCGGATAGCTTTCCAGCGGCATGCGCACGCCCGCCATCGCCATCACGACGCTGGTATGCCCGGCCGCGACCACGCCGAGCTTGCGCGTGGCGATGAAGCCGCGCGAGGTCTCGATGCCGGCGACGGTGCCGGCGGCGTCGCGCCTGATGCCGGTCACC
>JBIKXN010000514.1:0-2771 GCA_044355765.1 Alphaproteobacteria bacterium | reverse complement strand
CGCTCCTCTCGCCGGCGACGGCCTGAACCCGGATCCGGATCACGCGGGCGGCGTGTCCGCGAGCGTCTCGAGGATGCCGCCCGCCGGCGGCAGCCCCAGGACATGGCGCCGGTGCCAGAGCGCGAAGAACAGCAGCGTCCAGGCCGCGAAGCCCTGACGCTTGCCGCCGCGCGCGAACAGCCGCGCCACCGCGTCGCGATGGGCCGCCGCGACGATGCCGGGCTGGCGCGCCACCAGTTCGCCCAGGCGCGCGCCCTCGGCGAGGATCCAGTCAGCGACCGGCACGGTGAAGCCGCGCTTCGGCGCGAAGGGATCGGCGGCGGGCAGCGCGCCCGCGAGCCAGCGCCGCAGGATCCACTTGCCCAGCCCGGACCTGATCTTGAGCCGGTCGGGCAGCACGAAGGCGGTCGCCGCGACCACCGGATCGAGGAAGGGCGTGCGGCCCTCGACGCCATGCGCCATCAGGCACCGGTCGAGCTTCGCGAGCAGGTCGTTGGGCAGCCAGTCTACGCAGTCGAGCGCCTGCGCGGATTGCAGCCGGGAACGATCGGCCTGGCGCTCGGCGCGCTCGGCCGCGGCGAAACCGTCGCGCCAGACCGGCCCGGCGTCGCGCAGCACGCCGAGCTCGTCCATCGTGCCGCGGCGACGCATCGCGCGCCCGCCCAGCAACCATGGCCGCATCACCGAGCGGTAGCGCCCATAGCCACCGAAGAGCTCGTCCCCGCCTTCGCCGGAAAGAACCACCTTGATTCCGGCCCGACGCGCCGCGCGGGCGAGCAGCCAGGTCGGCACGATCGCATAATCGGCGGCGGGATCGTCCATCGCCGCCACGATTGCGGGAAGCTCGGCGAAAAAATCCGCCCGCGTCACGGGCACGGCCTCCAGCTGCGCGCCGCACGCGGCGGCCACGGCGGCCGCGGCCGGTCGCTCGTCGCGCGCGCCGGCCTCGGGAAAATACGCGGTGAAGGCGCGTACGGGCCGCTCGTCGAGCCGCGCCATCAGCGCCAGCACCGCGGAGGAATCGATGCCGCCCGACAGGAAGATCCCATAGGGCACGTCGGAGCGGCGATGCGCGCGCACCGAGTCCGCGAGGGCCGCGTCGATCCTTTCCACCGCCGACGCCTCGTCGACCTCGCGCGGTCCGCCTTCGGGCAGCGCGGCGCGGCGACGGCGCTCGACGATCCGCCCGTCGGACACGACCAGCGTCTCGCCGGGCAGGACGCGGGCGATGCCGCGGAAGATCGTCTCGCGCCTGGTCGTGAACTGCAGCTGCAGCAGCTCGGCCACGCCGACCGGATCGAGCGCGCGGCCGGCGAAGCCTCCGGCGAGCAGCGCCTGCGGCTCCGAAGCGAAGGCCAAACCCTCGGGACGCTCGGCGTAGTAGAGCGGCTTGATGCCGAAGGGATCGCGCGAGAGCACCAGTCGCCCGGCCCGCGGATCGTGGATCGCGATCGCCCACATGCCGCGCAGCGCGTCGGCGAAGCCAAGCCCGTCGCGGCGATAGAGGAACAGCGGCGGTTCGCAATCCGAGCGGGTCGCGAAGCGCGCATCCGGCAGCGCCGCGCGCAGTTCGGGGTCGTTGTAGATCTCGCCATTCGCGATCAGCGCGGCGCCGCCAGGCTCGCCGAGCGGCTGGTCGCCGGTCACCAGATCGACGATCGCCAGCCGGTTGTGGCGCATCGCCACGTTGCCGACGGCATAGCCGCGCGCGCCGTCCGGTCCGCGATGGGCGAGCGCGTCTCCCATGCGCGCCACCGCGTCCTCGGCAAGGCGCGCGGAGCGCACGGCCATGAAGCCGGAGATGCCGCACATCAGGAACCGCCCGCGATCTCTGCGAAGAACTCGAGGTAGAGCCGCACCACGGCGGGCTCCGCATAGGAAGCTTCGTAGGCGGCGCGGCCGGCTTCGGCAAGCGCCGCGCCGCCCCGCGGATCGGCCGCGAGGCCGGTCATGGCCCCGGCCAGGGCCGCGGCGTCGTCGACCGGCACCAGCAACCCCGTCTCGCCGTGTCGTATCAGCTGGCTCGGCCCCTGGCTCGCCGCCGCGACGACCGGACGGCGATGGGCCCAGGCCTCGATCACGACATTGCCGAGCGGCTCGTGGCGCGAAGGACAGACCAGCATGTCGCACGCGGCCAGCAATGCCGCGACGTCGCTTCGCCAGCCGAGAAAACGCAGCCGCGCGCCCAGCCCGAGCGCGGCCGCGCGGCGGCGCAGAGCCTCGTCTTCCGGTCCGGCCCCGGCGATCCAGAGATGGAGCGCAGGGGCGCGCGCCAGCGCCTCCAGCAGGACGTCGAAACCCTTGTTCGCATGCAGCCGACCCAGCGCAAGGGCAAGCGTCGCGTCGGCCGGGGTGCCGAGCGACTCGCGCGGCACCGGCGGCGCCGGCGTGGCATCGGCGAAATTCGGCAGGTGGCGCACCCGCATGGACGGCCAGCCCGCGCGCACCAGCCAGTCGCGGATGTCGGGCGTATTGGCGATCAGCCAGTCGCAGCGCCGATAGTATTTCAGCGCGTAATAGCCGCCGAGGCGGCCGACCGTGACGTAAGGCGGAACCGCATCCCGGCCGCCGCCGGGCAGCGCCGCGCAGGCCCGGTTCATCCAGCCCAGCACCACCGCGGGTCGGAAGCTTCGGATCTCGCGCGCGAGCCGCCAGCGCGTGACGAGGTCGAGCGGACCGCCGAAACCTAGCTCGACGGCGTCGATGCCGGCGTCGCGCAGCAAGGCGGCGCGACGCGCGTCGCGCCGGATCGCCGCGCGCTGGACCACGCC
>JBIKXN010000513.1:0-2775 GCA_044355765.1 Alphaproteobacteria bacterium | reverse complement strand
AGAGACCCGAGGACATGGACGCGCCCCATCGCCTCAGGCCCCGGTACCGATCAGCGAACGGCGGGTCAGCATGCGGCTGACCCGGAAGCGCAGCGCATCGCCCTTGAGATGCGCGCGCGTATCGGGGTCGAGGCCCGTGGCGCGCGCCATCCGGGCGGCCAGCAGTTGCAGCGGCAAGGCCGCCACCAGCGCGAACAGGCCGGGCCCCAGATCCGGCAGGGTTGCGCGGTGGCGCGCGGTCGCGACCGGGGTCGCGGCGCTGTCGATCGCGAAGGTGGCGACGCCGAGCTCGGCGAGCGCCCTGCAGCTTTCGGCGGCGTAGGCGGCGAGCCCCGCCTCGCCCGCGACGATCGCGACCAGATCTCCTACCGGCATCGCCCAATACTGGCTATGGGCGAATTCCTCCAGATCGGCGGACCATGCGGGAATGCGCGTCAGTTCGACGAATTTCGCGGCACCGTACTGTACGGTGCCGAGATCGGCCCCGGCGGAGAGCAACCGGATGCCGGTGGGCGGAACGATCCTCTCGATCGCCGCAGCCCCCGCGGCCAGGGCCGCGCGCTGTGCCTCGGCAGCCGCGGGATAGTCGGGAAGCGGAGAATCCGTCGCACCCGCGGCGAGCGCCATCAGCGCGGCGAGCGTCAGCGTGTAGCTGGCCGTACCGCAAAGGAAGGGCGCGACATCGGCCAGGTCGAGCGAGACCTTGGCGCCGGCTATCTCGCCAAGCTTGCCGCCGCCGCCATTCACGAGCGCGAGCAGCGGCACACCGCGGGCCGCCACTGCGCGCGCGGCTTCGACCGTCCTGTCCACGTTGCCCGACATCGAGATCGCGATGACGCGGTCGCGCGGCGTCAGCCGGTCCACCCCGAGGACGAGGTCGAGCGCGCCGATCGGTCGCCAGTCGAGACCGAGCGACGCGGCGAAGCCGCAGGCCGCAGCGGCGGCGAAAACGCCGTCGCCGCAGCCCGCGACCCAGATCCTGCCGCCCGCGCCAGGGGCCAGCGCAGACCGGCCGAGCGCATGCAAGCGCTGGGCACGGCCGGCGAAGGCTTCGATCGTCGCTGGCTGGCGCGCGATATCCGCGGCCATCGGCGAGGCGGCAGGTGCGTCGCTCATCGCTCAGCTCGCGAAGACACGATCGAAACGCTCGACGATCTGTCCGCGCACCGGAGCGATCTTGGCCCAGTCGACGCTCTGCAGCCGCGCCACCTCGGCCGGTGTCGACGGGGTGTAGGGGCGCGCAGCCTCGGGAATGGTCACT
The DNA here is from genome assembly GCA_044355765.1 of Alphaproteobacteria bacterium. Classification (GTDB taxonomy): domain Bacteria; phylum Pseudomonadota; class Alphaproteobacteria; order CACIAM-22H2; family CACIAM-22H2; genus CAIOSQ01. The sequence continues at coordinate 1,514 of JBIKXN010000513.1, read as the reverse complement.
CCGGTCACCGTCGGGCCGAAGAAATACGGCGCGTTGGCGGCGTATTGCTGGTACTCGGCCGAAAGGATCCCGTCCATCCACGCATAGACCAGATCCGAATGGCGCGTATTGGTGATCTCGGACATGAAGGAGATGATCGCCACCGGACCGGGCGCGGGCTGCACGAACTTGATCGGCAGACCCTTCGCAGCGGAGCCCGCCGCGTCGTTGTTCCAGATCGGCGCCAGCGCGATCTCCTCGCGCTCCAGCATCTGGATGAGCTGGGTCGGCGAACGCCCGATCACCGGCTTGAGTTCCTGCAGCTTCGTCCAGGCCGGCTCGAGATTGTCCTCGGACCCGCCGAAGATCTTCGCCACGATCGCAAGCACGCCGAGGCCAAGATTCGACGAGGCGCGCGGAATGCCGACCTTGCCGGCATATTCGGGCTTCCACATGTCGGCCCAACTGGCGGGCACCGTCTTCACCATCTTCTCGTTGTAGGCGATCCCGATCAGCGAATAGCTGGCGGGTATGCCGAATCCGCCGGACTTGGCGACGAATTCTGGGATCAGCCCGCCGTAGTTCTTCAAGCGCGCTGGCTCGATGCGCTTGATGTAGCCGTCGCGCTGCGCGATCAGATGCGGCGGCTCGCCGTTGGGCATGGCGTCGAAGGGCGAGAAGCCCTGGGCCGCCTTGATCGAGGCGACGATGTCCTGGCTCTCGCTCGGCACCAGACGGATCCGCAGGCCCGGAACGCTCTGCTCCATGCGCCGCGCCAGCCATTGATGGGGCTCCTGGAGCTGGCCAGCGAAGCTGACGATAACCAGCTCGCGCGCGCCCTGGGCGCGCAGGATGCCCGGCGCGCCGAGAAGCGCGGCGCCCGTGGCCAAACCGCCCGCGAGAGCGCGGCGGCCGATCGTGGTCTTGGTCATGTCGGTTCTCCTGTGTGTTGCGGGTCAGAGCGAGAAGACGCGGTCGAAGCGTTCGACCAGACCGCCGCGCTGCGGCGCGATCGCCGGCCAGTCGATCGTCTGGAGCGCCAGCACCTCAGCCGGAGTGGACGGTGTGTAGGGCTTTGCGGCGTCGGGCACGGAGACGCCGCGCACCGTCGGGCCGAAGAAGAACGGCGAGGCCGCGGCGCGGGCCTGGTATTCGGCGGAAAGGATGCCGTCGAGCCATTCGTTCACCAGTTCCGGATGGCGCGAATTCGTGATGCCAGACATGAAGGATATGATCGCGATCGCGCCGGGCTTCGGCATCACGAAGCGGATCGGCAGTCCCTTCTCGGCCGCCGAGGCGGTGTTGTTGTTCCAAAGCGGCGCGATCGCGATCTCCTCGCGCTCCAGCATCTGCGTCAGGATCGCGGGCGAGCGCGCCGCCTTGGCGTCGAGTTCGCGCAGCTTGGCCCAGCCCGGCTCGAGGCTGGTCTCGGAGCCACCGAAGGTCTTGGCGGCGATCGCCAGCGTGGCGAGCCCCAGGTTCGACGAGGTGCGCGCGATGCCGATCTTGCCGCGGAACTCGGGCTTCCAGAGATC
>JBIKXN010000110.1:0-9346 GCA_044355765.1 Alphaproteobacteria bacterium | reverse complement strand
GAAGACCGGCGCGCTGTTCCGTTTCGCCTGCGAATCCGGTCCGATCGCGGCGCATGCCCCCGGCGCGCGTCGCGCCGCGCTCGTGGACTTCGCGCGCGATTTCGGGCTGGCCTTCCAGATGGTCGACGACATCCTGGACGTCGAGGGCAGCGCCGACGCGCTGGGCAAGGCCGTCGGCAAGGACGCGGCGCGCGGCAAGGCGACCTTCGTCTCGCTGCTGGGCCTTGCGCGGGCGCGCGAAGAGGCCGACCGTCTCGCCGCGCGGGCGGCGGCGCATCTCGCGCCGTTCGGTGCCGCGGGGGCGTCGCTGCGCGATCTCGCCGCCTGGGTTGCGCGCCGCCGCGCCTGAGCCGCGGCGCGCCGCCATTTCCCTCGCGGCGCCGAACAGGCTAGAAGCCCGGCGCCATGAACGCCGTTTCCGCCGCGCCCGACGCCGCGCTCTCCCCCTGGCGTCGCGAAATCGGCGCGACGTGGCGCCTGGCGCTGCCGATCGTGGTCACGCAGCTCGCACAGGTGTCGATCATGACGGCGGACGTCGTGATGCTCGGCTGGCTTGGGCCGGAGGCCCTCGCGGCGGGCGCGATGGGCTGGAACCTGGTGTTCATCGTCACGATCTTCGGCTTCGGCATCTGCATGGCGACGGCGCCGATGATGGCGCAGGCCATCGGGCGCGGCCGCGGCAAGGTCCGCGATGTGCGTCGCAGCATGCGCCAGGGGTTCTGGGCCGCCGCGATCCTGGCGCTGGCCGGCTGGATGCTGCTGGCGCTGTCGGCGCCGATCCTGCTGCTGCTGCGCCAGGACGCGGCGCTGGTCGCGCCGGCGGCGGGCTATGTCGACATCCTCGCCTGGGGCGTGCTGCCGACGCTGTGGTTCATGGTGCTGCGCCAATTCCTCGCCGTGCTCGAGCGGCCGCGGGCGGCGCTGGTCGTGCAGGTCCTCGCCTTCTTCCTGAACGTCGTCGGGAACTACGCGCTGATTTTCGGCCATTTCGGCATGCCGGCGCTGGGACTCAACGGCGCCGCCGTCGCGAGCGCGGTCGCCAACTGGTTCGCCTTCCTCGCCCTGCTCGGCTTCGTGCTGACGGACCGGCGCATGCGACGCTACCGGCTGCTCGGACGCTTCTGGCGCGCCGACTGGGCGCGGCTGCGCGAGCTCGCGCGTCTCGGCCTGCCGATCTCCGGCGTGCTGCTGCTCGAGGTCACGGTCTTCGCCGCCGCCGTCTACGTGCTGGGCGCGATCGGCACCGAGCAGCTCGCGGCGCACCAGATCGCCATCCAATGCGCCTCGATCACCTTCATGGTGCCGTTCGGCCTCGCCCAGGCGGCGACGGTGCGCGTCGGCATCGCCGCCGGCGCAGGCGATCGGGCCGGCGTGCGCCGCGCCGGATGGGCGGCGCTGTCGCTCGGGCTCGCCTTCATGGCGGCGATGGCCCTGACGCTCTGGCTGCTGCGCTGGCCGATCGCGGAGCTTTTCCTCGACGCGAGCCAGCCGCAGAGCCTGCGCGTGGCGCAGTACGCCGTGGAGTTCCTCGCCGTCGCCGCCGTGTTCCAGATCTTCGACGGCGCCCAGGCGATCGCGATGGGCGCGCTGCGCGGGCTCAAGGACACGCGCCTGCCCATGCTGATCGCGGCGCTCGGCTACTGGGCGCTCGGCTTCACGGCCGGCTGCTTCGCCGCTTTCGTCCTCGGCATGGACGGCCTGGGGGTGTGGATCGGGCTGGCCATCGGGCTCGCGGTCGTCGCCGCGCTGGCGACCGCGCGCTTCGCCGCGCGCGAGCGGCTGGGGCTGGTGCCGTGACCGGGCGGCGGCGCGCCGACGTCGCGCTGGTCGAGCGCGGCCTGGTCGAGAGCCGCGCGCGCGCCCAGGCGGTCATCCTCGCGGGGCTGGTGTTCAGCGGTGAGCGCAGGATCGACAAGGCCGGCATGCCGGTCGCCGACGACCAGCCGCTGGAACTGCGCGGCCGCGACCATCCCTGGGTCAGCCGGGGTGGGCTCAAGCTCGATCACGCGCTGTCGCATTTCGGCATCGACGTCTCCGGCGCGGCGGCGATCGATGTCGGCGCCTCGACGGGCGGCTTCACGGACGTGCTGCTGGCGCGCGGCGCGGCGCGCGTCCACGCGGTCGATGTCGGCCATGGCCAGCTCGCCTGGAAGCTGCGCCAGGACGGGCGGGTCGCGGTCCACGAGAAGACCAACGCCCGCCATCTCGACCGCGTGGCGATCCCCGAGCCGGTCGATGTCGTGGTGTGCGACGCCAGCTTCATCGGGCTCGAGACCGTGCTGCCGGCGGCGCTCGCCCTGGCGCGGCCCGGCGCCTGGCTGGTGGCGTTGATAAAGCCGCAATTCGAGGTCGGCGCCGCGCGCGTCGGCAAGGGCGGGGTCGTGCGCGATCCGGCGCTGCACGCGGAAGTCTGCGCGCGCATCGCCGCATGGCTGCCCACGCAAGGATGGCGGGTTGCGGGGATCGCCGAGAGCCCTATCCTGGGCCCCGAAGGCAACAAGGAGTTCCTGATCGCGGCGCAAAAGGGCTGAGCGAGTCCCGCGCCGCGCTCGCAGCGAGGCCATGCAGGAAAACGAACCCAAGGCGGCCGCCGGTCCGGGGATCGCGCCGCGCGACGTGAGGTTCGTCGTCGCGGGCGCGATGATCGCGATCTTCCTGTCGGCGCTCGACCAGACGATCGTGGCCACCGCGCTGCCGTCGATCGCCCGCGACCTGGGCGACGTGGCGCTGCTGTCCTGGGTGGTGAGCGCCTATCTCGTCAGCTCGGTCTGCGCCATGGCCGTGGTCGGCAAGCTGAGCGATGTCCATGGCCGCCGCCCGCTGATGCTGGCGGCGCTGGCGATCTTCGTGTTGGCCTCGGTGTTCTGCGCGCTGGCCGAGAGCATGGCGGCGCTGATCGCCGCGCGCGCCCTCAAGGGCATGGGCGGCGGCGCGCTGGTGACGCTCGCCCAGACGATCGTCGCCGATGTCGTCAGCCCGCGCGAGCGGGGACGCTACGCGGCGCATTTCTCGGGCATGTGGGCGGCGGCCTCGTTGCTGGGCCCGACCGTCGGCGGCGCCCTGACCCAGCATCTCGGCTGGCCCTGGATCTTCTGGATAAACCTGCCGCTCGGCCTCTGCGCGCTGGTGGCCGTCGACGGCGTGCTGCGCAAGCTGCCGCCGCGGCGCGTGCCCGCCAGGATCGACGTGGCCAGCCTGGCGCTGCTGCCGGTGGCGACGACGGCTCTGCTGTTCGCGCTGTCCTGGGGCGGCGTCCGCCATCCCTGGCTCTCCGCACCGGTCGTCGCCTGCGCCGCGCTGGCCGCCCTGTGCGGCTGGCTGTTCTGGCGCCGCCAGCACGCGCTCGACGAGCCGCTCTTCGCCCCAAGCTTCGCGCGCGACCCGGTCGTGGGCCGCGTGCTGCCGACGATCTTCTTCGGTTTCGGAGGCTTTCTCGCCCTGGCGATCACGCTGCCGGTCTTTCTGCAGGTGGTGCTGCTGCAGACCCCCGGCGATGCCGGCCTGCTGATGATCCTCCTGACCTTCTCCACCACCATCACGGCCTACTGGTCGGGCCGCTACCTGCGGCGCAGCGGCGACTATCGTCGTCCACCGCTGCTGGGCTTTCCGCTCGCGGCCGCGTCGGCGCTGCTGTTCGCGTTCGCGATCGATCATGCCGCGCCCTGGTCGGCGGCGCTGATGATGCTCGGCGTGGGGCTCGGGATCGGACCGATCTTCCCGACCGCGATCGTGGCGGCCCAGAACGCCGTCGCGCCGCGCGACATAGGCGCGGTGACCGGCGCGGTCGGCTACGCGCGCTCGCTGGGCGGCGCGGTCGGCGCCGCGGCCGCGACCGCGCTCGTCCTCGCGCTGGTGCCACGCGCGGGCGAGCTGCGCGGGCTCGACGACCTCGTGCGCGCCCAGCTCGGGTCGGCGGAACGGGCGATGGTGGCGGGCGCGTTCCGCTGGCTGTTCGTCGCGGTGGCGCTGCAGATCCTGATCGGCTGGGCGATCTACATGCGCGTCGCGGCACGGCCGCTGCGCGCCCATCCGGCCGCGGCGCGCGAGGATTAGAGCGCGGTCCGCTCTGATGGCCGCGTCGCGTGCCACGCCGCGCGCGCATGGCGCTTCCTCAGTCTTCGCGGTCGGCGTCCGCGGCGCCGCCCGGCGTCGATGGCGGCCAATGCGTCTCGATCGCCGCGAGCATGTCGCTCGCGCGATGGTCGAGGCCCTGGGCCACGATCGAGATTCCATAGGGCAGGGCGGGCATCTTGACGACCGGGTCGCCCATCAGCCGCTTGCCGAGCCGCACGTGCGCGAAGGCTTCGGGCAGCAACTCGACGTCGAGCCGTCCGCCGCCGATCATCGCGAAGCCGCGCGCGGCGCCGACACGCGAGATCGCGGACCATGGGATCGGCGCGTCCGCGTTCTGCGGCAGGCCCAGGCCCTCGGGGCCGACGGTCACGACCGGCGTCGGATCGAGGATGTGGCGGATGTTGTGCCAGACCTGGTAGCCGATCAGGACGGCGACCATCGCGGCCCCCACCCAGGGTGCGTCGGCATCGGCGAAATGCGCGTGCAGGTACCAGGCAGCGCCAATCACCACGGCGAGCGCGAGCGCTGCGTTCAGGCCGGCGAGAAGCCGCGAGCGGCGGACCGCGAGGTTGCGTGGGCCGGTCATCGCGCCGAGGGGGTCAGCCGCATTGCGCGCGATGGCGCAGCAGGTGGTCGGCAAGTACGCAGGCCATCATCGCCTCGCCCACCGGCACCGCGCGGATGCCGACGCAGGGATCGTGCCGGCCGATCGTACGGATGTCGGTGTCGGCGCCGTCGACGTCGATCGTGCGCCGCGGAGACAGGATCGAGGATGTGGGCTTGACCGCGAAGCGCAGGACGATGTCCTGGCCGGTGGAGATGCCGCCCAGGATGCCGCCCGCGTTGTTCGCCAGGAACTCCGGTCCGGACGGTCCGGCGCGCATCTCGTCGGCGTTATCCTCGCCGGAGAGTTCCGCCGCTGCGAACCCGGCGCCGATCTCGACGCCCTTCACGGCGTTGATGCCCATCATCGCCGCGGCGAGGTCGGCATCGAGCTTGCCGTAGATCGGGGCGCCCAGACCCGCCGGCACGCCGCTGGCGACGACCTCGATCACGGCGCCGACCGAGGACCCGGCCTTGCGCACAGCGTCCAGTTCGCCTTCCCAGGCCTGCGCGGCCTGCCGGTCCGGACAGAAGAACGGATTCTCGCCGACGGCCGCCCAGTCCCATCGGGCGCGGTCGACCCGGTGGCGGCCGAGCTGGACGAGCGCGCCGCGGATGGCGACATCCGCGCCCAGAACCTTGCGCGCCACGGCACCCGCGGCGACGCGCATCGCGGTCTCGCGCGCAGACGAGCGGCCGCCGCCGCGATGGTCGCGGATCCCGTACTTGCGCCAATACGCGTAATCGGCGTGGCCCGGCCGGAACTTGGCGGCGATCTCGCCGTAGTCCTTGGAGCGTGCGTCCTCGTTCTCGATCTGCAGCGCGATCGGCGTGCCCGTGGTCAGGCCGTCGAGCACGCCGGACAGGATCCGGACGCGGTCGGGCTCGCGGCGCTGGGTGGTGAAGCGCGACTGGCCCGGCCGCCTGCGGTCGAGGTCGCGCTGGATGTCGGCCTCGTCCAGCCGCAGGCGTGGCGGCGCGCCGTCGACCACGCAACCGATGGCCGGTCCATGGCTCTCGCCCCAGGTCGTGACCCGGAACAGATGGCCAAAGCTGTTATGCGACATCGTCGGTGGCCCGGCGGCGTGTCATTTCTGCGGCTTGAAGTTGGCCAGCATCTCCGAGACAGCGGGCGCCGCGTCCACCGCCATCATGCCGACCACGTGATAGCCGCAATCGACGTGGTGCGTCTCGCCGGTGACGCCGCTGCCCAGGTCGGACAGCAGGTAGAGGCCTGCATTGCCGACCTCCTCGGTCGTGACGTTGCGACGGAGCGGGGCGTTGAGCTCGTTCCATTTCAGGATGTAGCGGAAATCGCCGATGCCCGACGCCGCGAGCGTCTTGATCGGGCCGGCCGAGATCGCGTTGACCCGGATGCCGCGCGCCCCGAGATCCGAGGCGAGATACCGTACCGAGGCTTCGAGCGCAGCCTTCGCCACGCCCATCACGTTGTAATGCGGCATCACCCGTTCGGCGCCGTAGTAGCTGAGCGTCAGCAGGCTTCCGCCCGGCTTCATCATCGGCGCGGCGCGGCGACACAGATCCGTGAACGAGAAGCAGGAAATGTCCAGGGTGCGCAGGAAATTGGCGCGGGTGGTGTCGAGATAGAGCCCCTTGAGCTCTTCCTTGTCGGAATAGGCGATGGCATGGACCACGAAATCGAGGCCGCCCCAGTCCGCGCCAAGGGTCGCGAACACGGCGTCGAGGGACGCCGGGTCGGTGACGTCGGCCGGCAGAACATGGCGAGCCCCGATCTCGGCGGCGAGCGGACGGACCCGCTTTTCCAGCGCCTCGCCCTGGAAGGTGAAGGCCAGTTCCGCGCCCTGCGCGGCGCAGGCCTTGGCGATGCCCCAGGCGATCGACCGGTCGTTGGCCACGCCCATGACAAGCCCTCGCTTGCCGGCCATCAGGGTTCCATTGCCGGTCATAAGTCCATGCTCCCGTTGATAAATCGGAATTTTCGCCGTTGCGGCATCCTACACGCAAACGCCGCGCGGTCAACCATCCGCGCCGCGGGCGGCGGCGGATTGACGCAGCGCGCGGCGCGCTATGTGGGCGTATCTCCGCTGGCGCCCGCCGGCGCCCCGCACCAGGATCCGCAACCGACATGTCCGAAACCGCGACCCAAGCCGAACCCCCGCTGATCGATCCGGGTCTCGACCCGTTCGAGCGTTTCGCCGGCTGGCTGGCCGAGGCGACCGCCAGCGAGCCCAACGACCCCAACGCGATGGCGCTGGCGACCGCCGACGCTCAGGGGCGGCCCAGCGTGCGGATGGTCCTGCTCAAGGGCGTCGACCAGGGCGGTTTCGTCTTCTACACGAACCTGGAAAGCCGGAAAGGTGGCGAGCTAGCCGCCAATCCGCGCGCGGCGCTGCTTTTCCACTGGAAGACCCTGCAGCGTCAGGTTCGCGTCGAGGGTCCGGTCACCCCGGTGACGGCGGCGGAGGCCGACGCCTATTTCGCGACCCGCGCGCGGACCAGCCGCATCGGCGCCTGGGCATCGCGCCAGTCGCGCCCGATGCAGGGCCGTTTCGAACTCGAGCGCCGCGTCGCCGAATATGCCGCCCGCTACGCCATCGGCGAAGTGCCGCGCCCCGCGCACTGGTCCGGCTTCCGCCTCGTCCCGGAGCGGATCGAGTTCTGGCAGGATCGCCGCTTCCGCCTCCACGACCGGCTGGTCTTCCTGCGCGACGGCGCCGGCTGGCGCAACGAGCGTCTGTTCCCGTGACCGTCCGCGCCGACCGCGCCGCCGCCGGCCGGCTTATGAAGCGGGCCGCCGCCGCCTCGGTGGCGGTCGCGGCGACGCTGATCATCGCCAAGGTCGGGGCGTGGCTGGCGACCGATTCGGTCGCGATGCTCTCCAGCCTGCTCGACTCGCTGCTCGACGCGGCGGCCTCGGCGATCAATCTGCTCGCTGTCCGCCACGCCCTGACCCCGGCCGACGAGGAACACCGGTTCGGGCATGGCAAGGCCGAGCCGCTCGCGGGGCTGGCGCAGTCGGCGTTCATCTGCGGGTCGGCGCTGATCCTGCTGATGGAGGCCCTGCACCGCCTCGGCACGCCGCAACCGGTGCAGCGGCCCGAGATCGGGATCGCGGTCGCGCTGTTCTCGATCGCCCTGTCGGCGGGGCTGGTGTTCTACCAGCGGCGCGTGGTCGCGCGTACCGGATCGGTGGCGATCGCCGCGGACTCGCTCCACTACGGCAGCGACGCCCTGCTCAACGGCGCGGTGGTCGCGGCGCTGGTCGTGGGCATGTTCGTCGACGCGCCGCTGGTCGACCCCGTCTTCGGGGCCGGCATCGCGCTCTGGATCCTGTGGGGCGCCATCCGCATCGCGCGCCAGTCCTTCGACCTGCTGATGGACCGCGAATTGCCGATCGCGGACCGCGATCGCATCCTGGCGATCGCGCGGGCACGACCCGAGGTGCTGGACGTGCATGACCTGCGCACCCGCTCGGCGGGCACGCATATCTTCGTGCAGATGCACATCGAACTCGATCCCGAGATGCGCCTCGCCCGTGCCCATGCCGTGGCCGACGCGGTCGAACTCGACATCCGGGCCGCCTATCCGCACGCCGAGATCATCATCCACCAGGATCCCGCCGGCGAGATGGAGGCGCATCGCGCCGTCGCCGTTCCATGACCGGCGCTCAGGACGAGGTCGTCGCCTTTCTCTCGGACCCGGCCACCCATGGCGGGGTCGCTCCCCGGCGCGTCGACACGCATGGATCGATCCTGTTCCTGGCCGGCGCGCAGGTGCTGAAGCTGAAGCGCGCGGTCGCGTTCTCGTACATGGATTTCTCGACCGTCGCGCGGCGCGGCGCGATGTGCCGCGCCGAGGTCGCGACCAACCGGCGCATCGCTCCGGCGCTCTATGCCGGCGTGCGCGCCGTCGTGCGTCGCGCCGACCGGCTTCAACTGGTGGACGCGGACGCCACCGGCGATGGCGAGATCCTCGACTGGGTGGTCGCGATGCGGCGCTTTCCGCCGGGGGCCGAGTTCGACGCGATCGCCGCGCGCGGCGCGCTCGAGCTGTCGCTGGTCCGCAGCCTCGCGGCGCGCGTGGCGCGCTTCCACGCCGCGCAGCCGCCCGTCGACGGGCATGGCGGCGCCGCCGGGCTCGCGGCCGTGATCGCCGAGAACCGGCATGAATTCATGCGCGTGGCGGACATGCTCGATCCGGCGCTGGCGGCCGCGGCAGACGCCGCCTGCGTGGCGGCGTGGTCCTCGCTGGTCCCGCTGCTCGACCGCCGCGCGCGCGAGGGCCATGTGCGGCACTGCCATGGCGACCTGCATCTGGGAAATGTCTGCCTGTTCGAGGGTGAGCCGACCCCGTTCGACGCGATCGAGTTCAATCCGGCGATCGCGAACATCGACACGCTCTTCGATATCGCCTTCCTGCTGATGGATCTGGGCATGCGCGCCTCTCGCGCTCATGCCAGCGCCGCCTTCAACGCCTATCTCGAGATCCTGCCGGAGACGGACGGGCTCGCGGCGCTGCCGCTGATGCTGGCGCTGCGTGCGGGCATCCGCGCGCATACGCGGGCCGCCGCGGCCCGCTCCCAGCCGGATTCCGCGGCGCGCGCCGCGCTCGCGGGCGACGCGCGTCGGCACCTGGCCGCGCTCGCCGGCTTCCTGGAGCGCCCGGCGCCGCGGCTGGTCGCCGTCGG
>JBIKXN010000512.1:0-2782 GCA_044355765.1 Alphaproteobacteria bacterium | reverse complement strand
CGCGCCGCGCGCGGCGCGCGGCGGCCTGTCGGTTGGCGTGCAGGTCGTGGCCCCGCCCTGGCACGAGGTCCGTGTGCTGCGCGCCCTCGCGGCCCTCGAAGCCGCCGGCTTTTCCCGCTCCGACCGCATGGAGATCACGCGATGACCGACCCCGAGATCAACCGGCCCGAAATCGTCGCCGAGGTGCGCGCGGTTTTCGAGCGCTACGAGGCGGCGCTGCTCGCCAACGACGTGCCGGTCCTCGAGGAACTGTTCTGGCACTCGCCGCATACCATCCGGTACGGCGTCGGCGAGAATCTCCATGGCTGGGAGCAGATCTCGGCATTTCGGCGCGCGCGCAGGACCGGGGCCTTCAAGCGTAGGCTCGTCGACACGGTCATCACCACCTATGGTCGCGACTTCGCGACGGCGAACACGCTGTACAGGCGCGAGGGATTCGATCGCGTCGGCCGCGAAAGCAAGGTCCTGATGCGTACCGCCGCCGGCTGGCGCATCGTCAGCGCGCATGTGAGCCTGATCGGCGAGACGGTCTGACGCCGGCACATCGAATCCGCACAAGCATCTCGGCAGGCGCCCCGGTCCGGCGCCGCGCGGCGGTGCGCCGTCCGAGGGCGCGGCCCCGGCCGGCCGCGAGCAACCGATTTCCTGGATCCGATTGCCGAGCGGTCAATAAAGCGTTAATCGCCACGGCGGGATAGTCGCTGCTGCGCGCGGTTGGGACGATAGGGTCGCCGCGGCGCCCCTTCGCACCCGGGGCAGGCGGGTGCGCGCGATGGACTTCCCGATGACCATGCCCTTTCCGAAACCCGGCACGACGATCGGCCTGGTGATGTTGTGCTGCGTGACGCTCGCGTCCGGCCGCGCGCTGGCAACGGAAGCCGACCATGACGGCCGCTGGCGGCTCGAGTATTCCTGCGGCCAGAACTCGAGCAACGGCGCACCGGGTTTCAGCGCGCGGATCGAGTTCCAGGTCGAAGGCGGTCGCTTCGCGGCCCGAGTCGTCTCGCGGAACGCGCGCATGAATCGCGAGGATACCGACGCATGGAGCGGAGGCTTCACGGGTCGGCTCATCGGCGCCAAGGTCGTCGGCAGCGCCTCGGACGGCACTACCTGGGACTACGAATGGAACGGATCCGCATCGTCGCCTGGCGAGGCCGCGGTGACAGGTGGCGTCTTCGGCCAGATACGCGGCACGCGCACCAGACTGCGCGATTGCACCGGGACCATGACGCTCGTCGCGCCTGCGCCGGCAAGCCTCGCGGGTATGGCTGCCGCATCGCGCCGCGCCGCGGAGGAAGAATCCGCCCGGCAACGCGCGGCGGAAGAGGCATCCGCCCGGCAGCGGGCGACGGAAGCGGCCGCCGCCCGTCAGCGCGAAGCGGAGGAAGAATCCGCCCGGCAACGCGCGGCGGAAGAGGCATCCGCCCGGCAGCGGGCGACGGAAGCGGCCGCCGCCCGTCAGCGCGAAGCGGAGGAAGAATCCGCCCGGCAACGCGCGGCGGAAGAGGCATCCGCCCGGCAGCGGGCGACGGAAGCGGCCACCGCCCGCCAGCGCGAGACGGAAGAGGACGCTGCCCGCCAGCGCCAGGCCACCGTTCCCGCGCGCGTCCCTGCGCAACACCTGGTCAGCCCGCGCACCGACGTCCTCGCCAGCGATCCGTTGTTCCGGCGGGACGAGTTGCGCCGCTTCAAGAACAAGGTGGTCGAGGCCAATGCGGACCATCGCGAGTTGGATATCGTGCTCTATCTCAGGAAATCGGCCACCGGCGGAATCCAGCGGACCATGGCCGGGGAGTTCGTCCTCGCCGGCCAGCAGCCGGTCTGCGTCGATGTCCGCCCGCTGGAGAGTTCCCGTCCGGCGATCCCGCTGGCGCGGCTTGCGCCCGGGCCGAAGGTCGCACGCGGCGCGCTGGGCCTGGCGGGCCTCGAGCCGCTGACCCAGTCCACAGCGAGGGCCGCGGGGCTGAACATGCCCAGCTTCGGCGCTCCGATACGCATCGGTCGAGTGGCTCCGGGCTCGCCGGCGGCGCAGGCCGGGCTTCGGGACGGCGATATCATGCTTACGATCGACGGCCAGCATACCTACCCGGAAAAATTCATTCCCTATTTCGCGGAGCTGCTGCCTGGCCGGGTCGTGCGCTTCGAGGTGTGGCGAATTCTCGGCCCCGGCGAGGCGGACGCCGCGCCCGGCCCGGTCCCCCGCGAGCAGTTGCGCGCGAGCGGCAGGAATCAGGAGCCGCCGCCGACGGGCCGCAAGGTCGCCATCGCGGTCACGCTCGGCGAGCGTGTGGTGGACATGCCTGGCGCGCCGACGCATATGGCTGCGGGCGAGCTCTATCGCGCCTTGCGTCTGTCGCCGCCGCGCCTGTTCTCCCCGGAGATGGATCGCAACGCGGAATGGAGCCCTGCCGACAGGGCGCTGCACGCAGATTGGGACGACGACCTCGCGGCGGTGGCGCGCGAGATGATGGCCACGAAGTTCGGAGCCGAGGCCCGCTTGTCGCTGCTGCGCGACGAACGGCGTCAGGATGGATGCGGAGCGATGCTGGCGCCGCGCGCGATCTCCGTGGGCGAGGACGAGTGGATCCAGGCCGCGGAGCTTGCGCCGGCGGGGTTGCGCACGATCCGCGCGGGGCGGCTGCACCGGATCGCGCAGCAGCGCGAGGCGTGGCGCGCCTTCGTCGACGAGATGGCGCGCTCGGCCCCGGGCGGCGAGGGCGCGCTCTATGGCGCGCTCTCGATCGTCAAGACGCGGGACAAGCCGTCGGGCTGGTTCTCGCCT
>JBIKXN010000511.1:0-2792 GCA_044355765.1 Alphaproteobacteria bacterium | reverse complement strand
CCAGCGGCGTGGCGCGCGGTCGCCCGGATGCGGCGGATGCGGCGGATGCGGATGCGGCCGGCGGCGACGCCACACGAGCAGCTTGGGCCGGCGCGGCCGGAACGGGGACGAAAGCACCAGAGACAGGCGCCGCCGTCGGGGATGGCGCAGCGGCGCCGGGCGCGGGCGCAACGGCCACCGCCTCGCCGCGCGCGAGGATCCGCGCGACGACCGTGCCGACGGGCACCTCGATACCCGGCGCAACCAGGACCTCGCCCAGCACGCCGTCGCAGGGCGCCTCGATGTCCATCGCCGCCTTGTCGGTCTCGATCACGAACAGCGTCTCGCCCGCGCGCACCGCCTCGCCGGCCGCGCGGTTCCAGGCGCGGATCGCGCCGCGCTCCATCGTCATGTCGACGCGCGGCATGATGACGTCGACCGCCACGACCGTCAGCGCCCTTCGGCGAGACCGCGCAGCGCGGCGACGATGTCGGCGACCTGCGGGACGGCGGCCTTTTCGAGGACCGGGTTGTAGGGCAGCGGCGTGTCGCGTCCGCCCAGACGCCGGATCGGCGCGTCCAGGAAGTCGAATGCGTCGCTCTCCGCGATCAGGGCGGAGATCTCGGCGCCGATGCCGAGCGTCTGCACGCCTTCATGGACGACCAGCAGGCGACCCGTCCGCCGCACGCTGTCGATCAGCGTCGGGCGGTCGAGCGGCCGCAGCGAACGCAGGTCGATGACCTCCGCGTCGATGCCCTCCTCGGCCAGCGCCGCCGCAGCCTCGAGCGCGCGGCCGACCATGATCGAGGTCGCGACCACCGTCGCCGTCGTGCCGGGACGCCGGATCTCCGCGGTGCCGATGGCCACGCGATAGGGCTCCAGCGGTACCGGACCGCGGGTGCGGTAGAGCAGCTTGTGCTCGAAGATCAGGACCGGGTTCGGATCGTCGATCGCCGCGAGCAGCAATCCCTTGGCGTCGCGAGGGGTCGAAGGCTGGACGACCTTCAGGCCGGGAACATGCGCGAACCAGGCCTCCAGGCTCTGCGAATGCTGGGCCGCGGCGCCCGTCCCGGACCCGGCGGGCATGCGCACGACCATCGGCACGCTCGCCTTGCCGCCGAACATGAAGCGGATCTTCGCCGCCTGGTTGACGATCTGCTCCATCGCCAGCGTGACGAAGTCCGAGAACTGGAATTCCAGCACCGGACGCATACCGGTGATCGCCGCGCCCACCGCGGCGCCGGCGATGCCGAGCTCGCTGATCGGCGTGTCGATCACGCGCTCGGCGCCGAAGCGATGCACCAGATCTCCGGTGACGCCGAAGGCGCCGCCATAGACCCCGATGTCCTCGCCCAGCGTGAAGACCCGCGGATCGGCCTCCATCGCCTGCGCGAGGCCTTCGCGGATCGCCTCTGCGTAGGTGAGCTCGCGCGTCGGCGCGCCGGCATCGTCAGGCATAGACGTCGCGCTCCAGGTCGTGCGGATCGGGATCGGGGCTGGTGCGGGCGAACTCCACGGCGGCCTCGATCTCGGCCCCCGCCTCGGCCTCGATCGCCGCGGCGCGCGCTTCGGTCATGCGGCCGGCCGCGACCAGCGTGTCGCGCAGGCGAGGGATCGGATCGCGTGCCCGCCAGGATTCGATCTCGTCCTTGGTGCGATACAGGTTGCGGTCGCTCTTCGAATGGCCGCGCAGGCGGTAGGTCTTGCACTCGAGCAGCGACGGGCCGTCGCCAGCGCGGGCGGCTTCGCAGGCCGCGTGCGCGGTCTCGTAAACCGCCAGGAAGTCGTTGCCGTCGATCACGTGGCCCGGCATCGCGTAGGCGGCGGCGCGGTCGGCGACGTTGGCCACCGGCATCGAGCGCGCGGTCGACATCGACATGCCGTACTGGTTGTTCTCGCACACGAACACGACCGGCAGCCGCCAGATGGCGGCGAGGTTGAGCGCTTCGTGGAAGGCGCCCTCGTTCGAGGCGCCGTCCCCGAAGAACACCATGCAGACCTGGCCCGACCGGCGCATGCGCGCGCTGAGCCCGACGCCGACGGCGATCGGCAGTCCGCCGCCGACGATGCCGTTGGCGCCGAGATTGCCGCCCGCGACGTCGGCGATGTGCATCGACCCGCCGCGGCCGCGGCAATAGCCGTTATCCTTGCCGAAGAACTCGGCGAACATGAATTTCGGGTCGGCGCCCTTAGCGATGCAATGCCCGTGGCCGCGATGCGTCGAGAGGATGTAGTCGTCGGCGCGCAGCGGGGCGACGGCCCCCACCGCGCTCGCCTCCTGTCCGATCGACAGATGCATCGTGCCGTGGATCAGGCCGCGGGTGTAGCAGTCTTCGGCACCCTCTTCAAAGCGGCGGATCAGATACATTCGTTTCAACGCCTCGCGCAGTTGCGCAGGGGCATAGTGGCGGATGGCGAAGGGGCGGTTGTCAGGAGTTGCGGTGGCCATGTTCACAACCCCAGCATCGCGTCTTGCCGTAGCCGAAGGGCGGCGATCTTACTGTTCGAGGGCACAGCGGTGTTGGCGCGGGTGATAAGATCACCCTTCCTGATTGGCGCTGTGACTTTGGCCCCGGTCAGCAGACCACAGGGAATTGCCCCCGCACTGCGCGCTTCGGGCGCCGTCATGATCCAGGCTCGGTAGCAATACTCGCCGATCTGGTCGAGTGTTTCACCCACGGCCATGTCCTTTTTGGCCACGGCGCAAACCTCGGCCACCGGGCGGGCCATCGGCACCATGTCTGCCTTGCCGTACAGCACAGCCCTTGCGCAGGTCAGCGGCACTTCAAGGCTGGTCAGGTGATAGGGGCGGA
>JBIKXN010000109.1:0-9423 GCA_044355765.1 Alphaproteobacteria bacterium | reverse complement strand
CTGATCGACTCATGGTTGAAAGATATATCTGTTCCGAACTCCGTCAGGTTGCAGATCGATATCGATCCCTACAGCTTCCTGTGAGCGCGCGGATTCGACTCCCCCGGCCGAGTATGGTTGTGGTACGTTAATGATGAATTTGTCGATTGGCGCCAGGCACAGAAGGGGCTGAAGCCATGACATCGATCAACAGCAATCTCGGCGCGTTGCTCGCCCAGCGCTATCTGCGCAGCAACGCAGCGGACGCAGCAGCCAACCAGACGCGCGTCGCGAGCGGGCAGCGCGTCGCCTCGGTCGCCGACGACGGCGCGAGCTTCGCGGTCGGCGCGTCATTGCGCGCCGATGCCGCCTCCTATGCGGCCGCCGCGTCCGCCATGCGCGGCGCCGCCGCCGCCGGGATGGTGGCGATCTCGGCCGGCGAGTCGATCTCCGCGCGGCTTGGCGACATCCGCGCCAAGATCGTGCAACTCGCGGACGGCTCGCTGAGCGCCCAGAACCGCGCCACGCTGAATGCGGATCTGTCTGCGATGGTCGCTGGCGCCAACCAGCAGCTGTCCGGCGCGGGCTTCAACGGGATGAACCTCCTGTCCGGCGGCTCGTCCGACCGCGCTGTGCCGACCGGTCCCGATGCCGCGCCCACGACGGTGCGCGGCAACGACGTGCAGCCTCTGGCGCTCGCGCCCGTGAACAACGCCAGCGACGCGGTCAACGCGCTGCAGGATCTGGACGAGTTCCGTCGCTCGCTCGACAGGGCGCTCTCGAATCTCGGCAGCGACGTGTCGCGGCTGCGCACGCAGACCGAGTCCGCGCAGCAGGCTGGCGAAGCGACGCAGATCGGTCTCGGTGCGCTGGTCGATGCCGATCTCGCGCGCGAGTCCGCCTCGCTCGCCTCGCTCCAGGTGCGCCAGCAGCTGACCAACCGCTCGGTCGGTATCGCCAACCAGTCGCCGTCGGCGCTGCTCAACCTCCTGCGCTGAGGCCTGGCGGCCGCGCCGCCCAGTCCGGGCAGACGCCGCTCATCCGCTTGTCCGGATCCGCAGACGAGGCGGCGACGATCACGCCCCGTGGCATTTCTTGAACTTGCGGCCGCTGCCGCAGGGGCAGGGGTCGTTGCGGCCGATGCCGCGAAAGGGATTGACGTGGGTGTCGCGACCGACCGACAGCCCGAGTGTCGCGGCCTTGCGTCGCGCCGCGATACCCGCCTCGGTATAGCCGTACCATTGCGCCAGCAGCGCGGCGGCATCCGTGATCGGCGCAGTCTCTTCGCGCAGCCGCTCGGCATTGGCCGCGCGCTCGGCCCGTGCGGCGTCGAACTCCGCCGCGCCGTATTCCAGGGGCGCGATGCGTCCATCGGCGATGGACAGGCGCGCGCGCGCGTCCAGTCCGGCATCGTCGAGCAGCGCGCAGCCCTTCAGCCACCCGATCCAGCCCATGTCGTCCGGCGCCAGCCCGGAATCGGCGATGCGCGCGAGCAGACGCTGCGCGCGTGCAGCGTCGATCGCCCCGTGCAGGTGCAACGCCATATAGGCGTCGATCGCGCTCCAGCGGCAGGTCGGATCGGTTCCCGGATCGGCCGTCAGGTCCTCGAGCGCCGTCGGGTCGCCGTCGAAGACCGCGACCAGGATCCGCGGCAGCGTCTCGGTCAGCACGTCGCCCAGCGCAGCTTCGAGCGTCTCGCCATCCTGGCGCAGCAGGCCGATCAGCGGCAGGAAGGCGCGGGTGTCGCGGACCTGGGCGACCAGATGCAGCAGGATCGTGGGTGCGTCGCCGTCGGCGGTCGGATCCAGCTCGCCCGACGCATAGCCGCGCAGCACCTCGACGAAGAAATCGCCGCACGTACCCCAGCGTGCCGCGGCCTCGGCCATCGCCGCCGCCGGAAGCTCTTCGGCGTCCGCGAAGGCCAGGAACAGGCGTTCGCCAAGGGGCAAGCCGTCGTCGTCTTCGTCGATCGTCTGCGCCATCGTTTCTCCTCGCGCGCGCCTGCGGGGCGGCGCGGAGAATGCGTGCCCGCGGCGGCGGGGGCAACCGCCCAGTGCAAACCGCCCAGTGCAAACCACGCAGTGCAAATCGACGCCTGGTGCCGCTATCCTTCCGACCGGGTTCGCGCAAGGGGAATGCCTGCCGCATGACCAATACCTCGCCGACGGCGCTGCTGCTCAATGCCGGTCATGCCCTCGACCATCTCTTCCTGCTGATCTTCGCCACCGCGGTCGGCGCCATCGCCGCCGAATGGGGCATGGGCTGGAACGACCTGATGCCCTACACGATGGGCGCCTTCGTCATGTTCGGCATCGGCTCGGTGCCCGCCGGCAAGCTTGGCGACCAGTGGGGCCGGCGCGCGATGATGATCGTCTTCTTCTTCGGTCTCGGCGTCTCGGGGCTGCTGATCGCGGCGACGCGCACGCCGTGGCAGATGGCCGCCGCGCTGACGGTGATGGGCTGCTTCGCCGCGATCTACCATCCCGTCGGCATTCCCATGCTGGTGCAGAAGGCCGTGCGGCCGGGCTTCACCATCGGCCTCAACGGCCTTGCGGGGAATCTGGGCATCGCGGTGGCGGCGCTGCTCTCGGGTTTCCTCGTCAAGCATTTCGGCTGGCGCGCCGCCTTCGTCGTCCCGTCGCTCGCGTCGATCGCCTGCGGCATGCTTTTCGCGCTGCTGGTGCCGCGCGAGGACGAGGCACCGGCGAAACGCCGGGCCAAGAGCCTGGAGATCCCCGGCGCGACGATGGCGCGGGTGTTCCTGGTCATGACGCTGACTGCCGTCTCGGGCAGCATGATCTTCCATTTCACCACCAACGGTACGGGGCAGTTGCTCGCCGAACGCTTCGACGGGATCGTCGAGGATCCGGCGGCGCTCGGGATGCTGCTGGCGCTGGTCTTCGCGCTGGGCTCCCTCGCGCAGCTGGTCGTGGGAACGCTGATCGACCGTTTCCCGCTCAAGCGCATCTATCTGCCCATCGTCGCGATGCAGATCCCGCTGTTCGTGCTGGCGGCGTTCGCGGAAGGCTGGGTCCTGCTCGCGGTCGCGACCGCCTACATGGCCGCGGTGTTCGGCGCCGTCCCGTTCACCGATGCGATCGTGCTGCGCTATGTCGACGACCGCATGCGTTCGCGCGTTTCCGGCATGCGCCTGGCGGTGTCCTTCACCGCGGCCTCGGCGGCGATCTGGATGCTGGGCCCGGTCGTGAAGTCGGCGGGCTTCGCGGCGATGCTGGCGGTGCTGGCCGCGGTCGCCGCCTGCAGCACGCTGTTCGTCAGCTTCCTGCCGGCGCGCGAGCACCGAGCGTCGCCGGATTGACGACAAAGGCGGGATCCGGCCGGCCCGCGAGCCCGGCCAGCGCGTTGCGCGCGCAGATCTCCGCCATGCGATCGAAGGTTTCGGCGATATAGGACGCGGTGTGCGGCGTCAGGACGACGTCGTCGCGCGCCAGCAGCGGGTTCGCGGGCTCGGGCGGTTCGCGCTGCAGCACGTCGAGACCGGCGCCGGCGATCCGCCGCGCGGCGAGCGCCCGCGCAAGGGCCGCCTCGTCGACGACCGCGCCGCGCGCGACGTTGATCACGAAGGCCGTCGGCTTCATGACGGCCAGCGTCGCGTCGCCGATCAGCCCCTGCGTCGCGGGGGTGAGGGCGCAGGCCAGCACGGCGAAATCCGCCTCCGCCAGCGCGCGCCGCGCGTCGGGCTCGTGGCGGAATCCGGTCGCGGCGTCGGGCGTCGAATCCGGATCGACCACGACCACCCGCATGCCGAAGGCGGCGACGCGGATGGCGATCTCGCGGCCGACATAGCCATAGCCGATCAGGACGCAGGTCTTGCCGATCAGTTCGACGCCGCCGAATTCGCGCGGCCAGCGCCCGGCCTTGACCGCGCGGTCCAGCACCGGACCGCGCTTGGCGAGCGACAGCATCAGGTAGAGCGCCTGTTCCGCGACGGTCGGCGCGTTGGTGCCGCCGGTGGTGGCGAGCGGGATGCGGCGGCGCGTCAGCGCGGCGACGTCGAGATTATCGTAGCCCGCGCCAAGCCGGCACACGATGCGCAGCCGCGGCGCCGCATCGATCATCGCCGCGGTCAGCGACGGTCGTTCCATGGCCAGGATCACGCCGTCGGCGTCGCGCAGGGCGGCCGTCAGCGCCGCTTCGTTGGGCGCCGCGAGAACGGCGACGCGCAGCCCCGCCGCGGCGGCGAGGATGCGCATGCCGGCCTCGGGCAGCCGCTCCGACAGGACCAGCGTGTCTGCCATCCGCACTCAGGCGAAGAGCGGCGCGGGATCGTCGGTGTAACGGGCGAGCCGCGCACGGTCGATCTCGACGCCCAGCCCAGGCTTGTCGGGGATCTCCAGCCAGCCTTCGGCGTCGAGACGGAACGGCTCGGCGGTGATGCCGTCGACATAGGGGCTGCCGCCGATGAACTCGACCAGGTCGACATTGGGCAGCGCGGTGGCGAGCTGCAGGTCGGCCGCGACGCCCAGCGCGGTGTTCCACCCATGGCCGATGTATTTCACGCCGAATTCCTCGGCCAGCCAGGCGATGCGGCGCTGTTCCGAAAGACCGCCGACCTTGGTCACGTCGGGCTGCACGATGTCGAAGGCGCCGCGCGCGAGCCAGGGCAGGAACGCCTGCCGGCGGGTCAGCACCTCGCCGCCCGCGATCGGGACCGGGCTCTGCCGGCGCAGCTCGACGAAATCGTCGATCGCATCGGGCTTCAGCGCCTCCTCGAACCAGCCGACATCGTAGTCCTTGAGCATCTCGGCCGTGCGCAGCGCCCATTTGAGGCCATGCGGCCAATACGCGTCGCTGGCGCCGGCATCGACGAAGAGCCGCGCCTTGTCGCCGGCCGCCTCGCGCGCGGCGCGCACGATCGCGGCGTCGAGCTTGGCGTCCATCGCGCGTCCGAAGGGCCCCCAGCCGATCTTGAAGGCGGTGAACCCCTTGGCGCGGTACTCCGCGATCACGTCGTACATCCGCTTGGGCTCTTCCATCAGCAGCGAGCAATAGGGCTGTACGCGCTCCCGGTGGCGGCCGCCGACGAGTCGTCCGACGCTCATGCCCGTGACCTTGCCCAGTATGTCCCACAGCGCGATGTCGATGCCGCTGATCGTGTGCGTCAGCGTGCCGCCGCGGCCCATCCAGAAGCTGTTCTGGTGCAGCTTCTCGCTGACGCGCGCGGGCTCCAGGGCGTTCTCGCCGACGAACAGCGGCTCGAGCACCTTGAGCCCGGCGGCGACCAGCCGCGCGTCGGTGAAGACGCTGCCATAGCCGATCGGGCCGCCCTCGGTATGGACGGCGATCAGGGCATGGATCGTGTCTTCGGGCTTGATCTCCGCCGACCAGCCGCCCTTCGGGCTCTCGCCGAACAGCGGGATGGAGCGGATCGCGCGGATCCGCAACGTCTGGGTGCTCGCAGCCATCTCGTCTCTCCACGTCATTGACAAGCCGCAGTATCGGTCAATTTTCGTCCCCGGGCATGTGCTACCTGTGGCGCCCTGCCGGCCGGCAGCGCCCGGCCTGCCCGTCATCATTTCCAGAGGATCTCCATGGCGCCCGTCGATGCAGCCTCATCCCTCGAATTCGCGCGTTTCGCGGTCGGCCAGCCGGTGCGCCGGGGCGAGGATGCGAAGCTCCTGGCCGGGCGCGGCGCCTATACCGACGACATCGACCTGCCGGGCCAGGCCCATGCCTGGGTCCTGCGCAGCCCCCACGCGCATGGCCGGATCCGCGCGATCGATACCGCCGCCGCGCGGGCGATGCCCGGCGTGCTCGCTGTCTGGACCGCGACGGATCTCGAGCCCTTCGGCTATGGCCAGCTGCGTTCGCAGCCGGTCGGGCGCAACCGCGACGGCACGCCGATGCGCGAGACGCCGCGCGCGGCGCTGGCCGAGGACAGGGTCCGCTATGTCGGCGATCCGCTCGCGTTCGTGGTCGCCGAGACGCGCGTCCAGGCCCGCGATGCCTGCGAAGCCATCGTACTCGACATCGAATCGCTGCCGGCCGTGACCTCGGCCCAAGCGGCGCTCGCGCCCGGCGCGCCGCTTCTCTACGACCATGTCCCGGGCAATCTGCAATATGATTTCGCCTTCGGCGACCGGGCGAAGGTCGAGGCGGCGTTCTCCGGCGCCGCGCATGTCGTGCGCATCGACCTCGCCATCAACCGGGTCGCGGTCTGTGCGCTCGAGCCGCGCGCCGCGGTGGCTGGCTACGACGCCGCGGACGGGCGCTGGACCGTCCATATCTGCAGCCAGGGCGTGTTCGGCATGCGCGCCAGCCTTGCCGAGGCGATGAAGGTTCCGGTCGAGCGCGTGCGCGTCCTCACCGGCAATGTCGGCGGCTCCTTCGGCATGAAGGCCGGGCTCTATCCCGAATATGTCTGCCTGCTGCATGCGGCGCGCGCGCTCGGCCGCCCGGTCAAATGGACCGAGGAGCGCATGGCGAGTTTCCTGTCCGACCAGGCCGGCCGCGACCACGCCGCCCATGCCGAGCTTGCGCTCGACGCCGAAGGCCGTTTCCTGGCGCTCAAGGTCGCCACGATCGGCAACATGGGCGCGCATCCCGGCAATTACGCGCCGATGATCCCGGCGCTCGGCGTGCAGAAGAACGTCGTCGGCGTCTATCGCACGCCCGCGATCTTCGTCGAGGCGCGCTGCGCGGTGACCAACACCTCGCCGATGGGTCCCTATCGCGGCGCCGGCCGGCCGGAGGGCAACTACATCATGGAGCGTCTGGTCGACGCGGCGGCGGCGGAGCTCGGGTTCGATCCCGTCGAGCTGCGTCGGCGCAACCATATCCGGCCCGAGCAGTTCCCCTATGCCGCGCCCAACGAGATGACCTACGACTGCGGCGATTTCCCCGCCGTGCTGGACAAGGCGCTGGTCGCCGCCGACTGGAACGGCTTCGCGCGGCGCAAGGCCGAGTCGGCCGCGCGCGGTCGGCTGCGCGGCCGCGGCCTCGCGCAATATCTCGAGGTCACTGCCGCCTCGGTCAAGGAGATGGGCGGCATCCGCTTCGACGCCGATGGCGGGGTGACGCTGATCACCGGCACGCTGGACTACGGCCAGGGCCATGCGGCGCCCTTCGCGCAGGTGGTGTCGGAACGCCTCGGCATTCCCTTCGCGCGTATCCGGCTGCTGCAGGGCGACAGCGACGAACTGCTCGCCGGCGGCGGCACCGGCGGCTCGCGCTCGATGATGATGAGCGGCTCGGCGCTGGCGCATGCCGCCGAGAAGGTGGTGGAGGCGGGTCGGAAGATCGCCTCGGTCGCGCTGGAGGCGGCCGTTGGCGACATCGAATTCGTCGCTGGTCGTTTCCGCATCGTCGGCACGGATCGCGCCATCGGCCTGCTCGAACTTGCCGAAAGGCTGCGCGCCGGCATGGCGCTGCCGCCCGACGTGCCGCCCACGCTGGATGTCCGCCATGTCGACGGCGCGGTGCCGTCGGCGTTTCCGAATGGCTGCCACATCGCGGAGGTGGAGATCGACCCGCAGACCGGCGTGACCGAGGTCGTGCGCTACGCCTCGGTCAACGATTTCGGCACGATCGTCAATCCGCTGCTGGTCGAGGGCCAGATCCATGGCGGCGTGGCTCAGGGCATCGGCCAGGCGCTGCTCGAGAACCCTGTCTACGATGCGGCGGGACAACCGCTGGCCGGCTCGTTCATGGACTACGCGCTGCCGCGCGCTGCCGATCTGCCCTTCGTCGGCTTTGTGAGCCATCCCGTGCCGGCCAGGACCAACATCCTGGGCGTCAAGGGCTGCGGCGAGGCCGGTTGCGCCGGCGCGATGCCGGCGGTGATGAACGCCGTGCTCGACGCCCTGCGGCCGCTCGGCGTGCGCGCCATCGACATGCCGGCGACGCGCGAGACGGTGTGGCGCGCCCTGAATGGCGCTAGGATGTGAGACGGTGTCCCGATGGATGCCGCAGGCGTAGGAGGAGGATCGGCATGCGTTCTGTCCTGGCCGCGGTGCTCGCGCTCGCGAGCCTCGCTCTGCCCGGTGCGGTTCAGGCCGCGCAGTTCCATACGCCGCCCGCCTGCTGGACGGCGCCGCGCATCACGCATGGGCCATGGAGCGAGCAGCCGGGCGAGCGCGCCGCGGTGCTGCGCGAACGCGTCGCGGCCCCCGAGGGCGCGCAATGGACGGCTTCGCCCAACGGGGTCTACCGGCTGCGCAAGGTCGATCCGGATTTCAGCGCGCCGCCGCCCTGGAACACGCGCATCGTGATCGAGGCCGAGCGGCCCGACGCCGTGGTGGTGGAACTGCGCAACCACGGCAACGCCTCGGCCTATGCCGTGTGGGTCAACGAGAAA
This sequence comes from Alphaproteobacteria bacterium, assembly GCA_044355765.1. GTDB lineage: Bacteria > Pseudomonadota > Alphaproteobacteria > CACIAM-22H2 > CACIAM-22H2 > CAIOSQ01. The sequence continues at coordinate 1,127 of JBIKXN010000109.1, read as the reverse complement.
CTGGTGCTGGTCCGCGTCTGGTGGGGACGTCTGCTGGGCGCAGATCTTCTGGTCGACGCCGAAACGGGCGAGATCGTCTGGAAGGAGACCGCGCGCGGCGGCGATGCCGCGTTCGAGCAGTCCCGCGGCCAGGCCTGTCCCGCGCGCTGACGCGCGCCGTCAGTCCGGCCAGCGCAGCAGGCGCTCGAAGCGCGCGGCCCGGCGCTCGGCGACGCTGCGGCCCGAGGGGGCATTGCGCGCGCGCGCGGTCTCCAGCTCCGCGCGCACGCGCTCGGCGACGATCATGGCCTCGCCGGGATGGAGATTGCAGGGATCGAGCTGGAAGAAGCCCTGTTCGACTTCGTGGTCGCGCACGATCACCGGCGGGTCGCCGGCGGCAAGCGCGTCCGCCAGGTCCCAGGCGGTGATCCGTGCGGTTTCCGGATCGACCTCAAGCATCAGCCGGTCCAGCGGATTGGCGGTCGGATCGGGGATGATGCTGGCGCGGATGCCGGGGATGCCGGCGAAGCGCTCCATCCAGAGTTCGAGATAGCCGCGTTCCGTTCGCCGGACCGCCGCGTGGTCGCGTCGTCCCCATGCCTCGAGCGCCGCGATCGTCGCGACGATGCTCTCCTTGCCCACCTTCATGCCGCGGCCGATACCGGAATTCTGGAGGAAGGCGGCGCGCACCAGGTCCTTGCGGCCTGCGACGATGCCGGCGGTCAGCCCGCCGAGGAATTTATGCGCGCTGTAGATCGCGAGATCGGCGCCGGCGGCAAGGAAACCCTTCAGATCGTATTCCGAGGCCAGATCGCCGATCACCGGCACCCCGCGCTCGTGACATATGCGCGCGAATTCGTCGAGAGGGAGCTGGCCGTATTGCACGGTATGGTGCGAAACGACATAGAGCGCTGCGGCGGTCCGCTCGCCGATGCGATGGCGCAGCTGGTAGCCGCGCGCGTCGGTGACGTTGCCGATGGGCACGACCTTGGCGCCGGCAAGACGGATTCCCTGCTCGATCGCCGCGCCATAGCCGGTCATGTGTCCCATCTGGATCACGACTTCGTCGCGCATGCCCGTCGCATCCGGCAGCTGTTCGATGCGGGCGAGGTCGGCGCCGGTCATGGCTCCGGCGACGGCGAGCGTGA
>JBIKXN010000108.1:0-9466 GCA_044355765.1 Alphaproteobacteria bacterium | reverse complement strand
ATGGATCATCGCCGCCAGCGCGAAATAGAGCGCGCGCAGGCCGAGGATGGCGAAGATGTTCGAGGTGTAGACGATGAACGGGTCCTGGGTGATGGCGAAGATCGCCGGAACCGAGTCGACCGCGAAGATCAGATCCACCGCCTCGACCAGCATCAGGCACATGAACAGAGGAGTCGCCGTCCAGACCAGCTTGCCCGAGGCGTCCGGCTCCTTCACCCAGAAGCGCTGGCCATGGAAGGATTCCGTCACGCGCAGGTGCCGGCGCAGGAAGCCCAGCAACGGGTTCTCGCCGACATTCGATTCCGTATCGGCCATCCACAGCATCTTGATGCCCGTGAACAGCAGGAAGGCGCCGAACAGGTACAGGACCCAGCTGAACTGGCTGACCATGGCGGCGCCGAGCGCGATCATGATCCCGCGCATCACGATGACGCCGAGGATGCCCCAGAACAGCACGCGGTGCTGGTATTTCCGCGGCACCGCGAAATAGGTGAAGATCATCGATATGGCGAAGACGTTGTCGAGCGACAGCGACCATTCGACGACGAAGCCGGTGTAGTACTCGATGCCGGCCTGCGCGCCCATCGCCCACCACACCCAGCCCCCGAAGGCGGCGGCGAGCGCCAGATAGAACGCCGACAGCTTGAGGCTCTCGCCGACCTCGATCTCCTTCTGGTCCTTGTGCAGGATACCGAGATCGAAAGCGAGGACGGTGACGACGATCCCGAGGAAGACCAGCCACATCCAGGTGGGCTTCCCGAGGAAGGGATCGAAAAGGAATTCCGCGATCATGCGAGTACAGGTCCCGGTTTCTCGCCGGTTTGCGCGCCATCGCATCCGGCTGGTTTGCAGGATGGCGATCCGACATCGCGGCGGCGCTGTCGCGCCGGCCGCCAGAGGGGCCCGGAAGCCAAAGACGCGTGGAGATGGTGATGCCGGCGCCGATCGACAACCCCACCCGGCTGGACGACGCGCGAATTCCTCGCAGCCGCCGGGCGCTGCCTGTCCGTGCCTGCGGCGGCCTGGCACCGACCCCGGCCGAAGCGGCCTGGATGCGCGCGCGACGCCTGCCGCGTTGCGCATCCCCGACGGACGGGGTCTATTCGCCGCCCCGATGCGCAGCGTCGCCCTCGCCTTCGCCCTCGTCCTGACCGCCGCCGCATGCGCGCCGGCGCGCGCCGAGACCGCGCTCGACGCGGCGCTGGCGGCGCAGCGCGCCGCGCCCGGCTCGATCTATGTCACGACGACCGGCGGGTCCGACGTCGCCGACGCCCTCGCGGCCCGTCTGGCGCCGCTGCTGCGCCGCCATCTGTCGGCCTTCGTGCTGGCGATGCAGGTGCCCGAACCGGCGGTACGGACGATCGACCTGCCCGCCGGCGCGCCGCCGCCCCGTGCGCTGCTGGGGGTGCTGGACGCGCTTGCGATCGTGACGTTGCGATCCGAGGCCCCGCCGACGCGCGGCCGGCCGTCGCGCAGCATGTGGCTGGCGATCGAGTTCGCGCCGGTGCCCGGATTGCCGACGCGCTTCGAGGCGGCGGCGAGCAGCGCCGCGACCGACGGCGCGGTCGCCCTGGCCGAGTTCGAGCGCAGCCTCGGGCCTCGCTGGACGCGGCACGCGGTCCTGGCGATCGCGGCCCGCGAATTCGCGCTGCTCGGCGAGGCGGCCGAACCGCCCCGGCTGCGGGCGCTGCAGCATTTCCTGTCCCAGGAGGCCCGGCAGGCCGCGGCCAGCGATCCAGATGCGGCCGCGCTGCAGGCTCTGCGCGACGCCATCGACCGCTCGCCGCGGCTCGGGGGACGGCGATGAGCGCCGCGCCGTCGCGCCGCCACGTCCTGGCGGGTCTTGCGTCCGGTTTGGCGGGTACGGCGACCGCGGTGGGCGGGATCGCGGCGCGCGGGCAGACCCGCGGGCCCACCATCGGGTTCGAGCGCGGCCAGCTCCGTGGCGGATCGGCGGCGCCCACAGGGCGCACCCGTCTTCTGGTGCTCGACTTCCTCGATCCCGGCCGGACCGATCTCGGCCTTGCCGTGGCGACGCTGGTCCAGAAGGAGGTGCTCGCCGGGCTTGGCGACGTCCAGACGGCGGCGGCGATCATGCCGGTCCTGCCCGCCGCCGCGCGCGGACGCATCGCCGAGCTCGTCGAGCGCGACCTGCATCGCGGCGCGCTGCGCCTGGCGGTCGAGCATCAGGCCCGCGCGGCGCTCTGGGGCAGGGTCGAGGCGTTCGGCGACGCTTTGCTGATCCATGCCTCGGTGTCCCTGTTCTCGCCCGTCGAGGATCCCGACCTGGTCCAGCAGCTGGTGATCGACGGCGTACGCGCGCCCGACCTCGCCGCCGAGCTGGCATGGACGCGGCTCGACTTCCCGCCCTTCGTCGCGCGGCGCGCCCAGGTCTTCGACCGCGCGCTGATGGTCGGCACCGCCGGCCTGGAGCTGCGCGCGTCGCCGGAGCCGGGCAGCGCCCCGGTGCGGGTCGCGCCGCCGGGCGAGATCCTGCGTCTGCGCGACGTACAGGGTTCCTGGTATGTCGTCGCCGAGGGCCCCGGCACGCTGTTCGCCGAGGCGGCGCCGCGGCGCGACCTGGCCGCCGGGCTGCATGTGCTGCCGCGGCGCGGCGCGGTCGATGCCGGCGAACTCGGTCGCGCGCTGCCCAATCCCGCGCTCGGCGCCAGCCTGCCGGTCGAGCCGTACCGGTTCCACCGTCTGGTCGCGCCGCGCACGGTCGACGGCCAGCCCTGGTATCAGGTCGACACGGGCGGCCAGCGCGTCTGGCTCTCGCAGCGCCAGATCGCGCCGATCCCCGATCTTCCCGCCGCGCATTTCGCGCTCGCCTTGCAACGTGCCGTGGCCGGCGACCAGGAAGGCGCGGAGCGCGCCTTCGGCCTGTTCCTGCGCCGTCCCGACGGGGAGCGCGGCCATGTCGTCACCGCGGCGGCGCTGCAGTTCCTCGCCATCAGCAAGCTGCGCGGCGCGGCGACGTCGCGCGCCCAGCGCGAGGCGGCGCTGGATCTGCTCGATCGCGCCGTCGCCGCGACGCCGCGCGATCCGGCGGCGATGGCCTTGCGCGCCATCGTCCGGCTGGGCCACGCCGACGCGCGCGGCGCGCTCGCCGATCTCGAGGCCGCGCTCGCGGTCGATCCCCAGAACGGACGCGCGCGCATCCTTTTGGCCGCGTTCCGGCGCGCCGCCGATCAGCGCGCCTTGCCCTGGATGTCCGACGACGGGTTCCGCGCGCGCCTCGATCAGGCGCTGACGCGGCTGTCGACGCGCGGCGCGACGATGCCGGACCAGCGGCGCTTCGTCGACGACATGCGCCAGATCTTCGGACCCGCGCGCTGACGACGGCGCGCGGCCTCAGCCGGCGTAGTCGCCCTTGGGCGCGATGACCTCGCGCTTGCCGACATGGTTGGCGGGGCCGACCACGCCTTCCTTCTCCATGCGCTCGACGATGCGCGCGGCGCGGTTGTAGCCGATCTGGAAATGGCGCTGCACGAAGCTGGTCGAGCATTTGCGTTCGCGCGCGACCAGCGCCACCGCCTGGTCGTACATCGCATCGGCCTCGCCGCCCTCGCCACCGCCGGCGCTGGGCGGCGCGGTGAGGCCCGGGATGCCGCCGGCATCCTCGACTTCCTCGGTGACCTCCTCGACATAGGCGGGATCGCCCTGCGCCTTGAGATGCGCGACCACCGCCTCGACCTCGCGGTCCGAGACGAAGGGACCATGGACGCGGGTGATGCGGCCGCCGCCGGCCATGTAGAGCATGTCGCCCTGGCCGAGCAGCTGCTCGGCGCCCTGTTCGCCCAGGATGGTGCGGCTGTCGATCTTCGAGGTCACCTGGAACGAAATCCGGGTCGGGAAATTGGCCTTGATCGTGCCGGTGATGACGTCGACCGAGGGACGCTGCGTCGCCATCACGATGTGGATGCCGGCCGCGCGCGCCATCTGCGCCAGGCGCTGCACCGCCCATTCGACGTCCTTGCCCGCGACCAGCATCAGGTCGGCCATCTCGTCGACGATGACGACGATGAAGGGCAGCGGCGTCAGGTCCAGCGCCTGCTCCTCGAACACCGGCTTGCCCTCGGCGTCGAATCCGGTCTGGACCTTGCGTGTCAGCGATTCGCCCTTGCGCCGCGCGTCGGCGAGGCGGGCGTTGTAGCCGGCGATGTTGCGCACGCCGAGCTTGGACATCGCGCGGTAGCGGTTCTCCATCTCGCGCACGACCCATTTGAGCGCGACAACGGCCTTCTTGGGATCGGTGACGACCGGCGACAGCAGATGCGGGATCCCGTCGTAGACCGACAGCTCGATCATCTTGGGATCGATCATGATGAACCGGCAGCTGGCCGGCGAATGCCGGTAGAGCAGCGACAGGATCATCGTGTTGATGGCGACCGACTTGCCCGAGCCGGTGGTGCCCGCGATCAGCAGGTGGGGCATACGGGCGAGATCGGCGACGATCGGCGCGCCGCCGATGTCCTTGCCCAGCGCAAGGCTCAGCGCCTGCGCGCCGAGGTCGGCGCTGCGATCGGCGAGCAGTTCGCGCAGGAAGACGGTCTCGCGCACCGCGTTGGGCAGCTCGATACCGATGACGTTGCGTCCGGGGACGACCGCGACGCGAACGGAGATCGCGCTCATCGAGCGCGCGATGTCGTCGGCGAGCCCGATGACACGCGCCGCCTTGGTGCCGGGCGCCGGCTCGAATTCGTAGAGCGTGACCACGGGACCGGGCCGCACCTTCACGATCCGGCCCTGGACGCCGAAATCGTCGAGCACGGTCTCGAGCAGCCGCGCGTTCTGCGCCAGCGCGTCCTCGTCGATCGACGCGATCCTGTCCTCCGGCCGCGGGAGCCGCAGCAGGTCGAGGCTGGGCATGTCGATCGACCCGTCGCCCAGGTCGAGCGCCGCCTGCTTGCGAGACTGGCGGCGCGGACGCGGCGCGGGCGCCTCGCGCGCCGCCGGTTCGACGAGGTCGCGCGGAGCGGGACGAGGCGGGGTGCCGGGCGCTGGCGCCGTCTCCTCGGGCGCGGCGCCGGCCAGGCCCGGTTCGCGCCGCTCGCGGCGTCGTATCGCCTTCTCCTCGGCGCGGCGCTGCGCGGGATCGCGCAGCCGCCTGCCCAGCGCCGCGATGCGACGGCCCATCGCGCCGGCGGAACCGGAGACGGAACCCGCGGCCTGGCGCATGCCGCGCGCGGCCGCACGCCACTCGATCCAGGAGACGGCGAGCAGGAACACCAGCGCCGCCGAGGCGCAGGCGCCGGCGATGGCGGCGAGCCCCGTCGCGCCGATGCCGACGCCCTGCAACGGCGCCAGTATCCAGGTCAGGCAGAGCCGGCCAGCGATGCCGCCGAGCCCGACCGCGAAAGGCCGCGGCCAGCCGTCGGGCGCCTGCAGGAAGGCCAGCGCCGTCGCCGCGGCCACGATCGCCACCGGCAGCAAGGCGAGGCGAAGCCACCACAACGGCAGACGATGGCTGCGCACCAGCCGGAAGCCCCAGGCGGCGAGTACCGCCACCGGCAGCAGCGTCGCCAGCCCCAGCGACTGCAAGGCGACGTCGGCGACTGCCGCGCCGGGGAGGCCAAGGACGTTGCGCGCCGCGGCGCCGGTCGCGTTGTTGGGCGAGGGATCGCCCTCGGCATAGGTGGCGAGCGCCACCGCCAGCAGCACCGCCAGCGCGACAAGGCCCGCGCCGGCGGCTTCGGTCAGGCGGCGGCGCAGGAAAGCGCCGCTGCCCGCGGGCAGCCATTGCCGACCGAGCGCGAGCGAGGTCATGCGGGCTGCGCTCCGATACGCTCGAGGGTGCGTTGCACGCGGGTCAGCGCCGACTCGGTTGCCGCGAGATCCTGGACCAGGGCGATGCGGATATACGGCGTGCCGAAATTGCTCCCGTCCGCCGCCGGCTTGGTCAGGTAGCCGCCGGGCAGGACGCGGATCCCGGCCTCCTGCCACAGCGCGCGCGTCACCGCCGCGCCGTCGCCGACATTGAGCCACAGATAGAACCCGCCATCGGGCCGGTAATAGTCGTAGCGCCCGGCGAAGAGACGGTCGGCGAAGTCGTATTTCCGCTGATAGAGGGTGCGCGCCTCGTCGGCATGCGCGTCGTCGCTCCACAGGCGCTCGGAGGCGTCCATGACGGCGAGCGGCATCGAGGCGGCCTGATAGGAACGCAGCCGATTGAGCATGCCGATGGCCCGCGGGCTGCCGGCGACGAAGGCCGAGCGCATGCCCGGCGCCGAGGAGCGCTTCGAGACGGTGTGCGAGACGACCAGGTTGTCCATCGTGTCGCCCTCGGGACCGGGCCCCAGCGCCAGCGCGGCCTCGATCGCGCCGGTCGGCGGCCGCGGCGTGTAGTAGAGGTCGGCGTAGCACTCGTCGGCCACCAGCAGGAAACCATGCCGCCGCGCCAGCGTCAGGGCCTTCTTCCAATAGGCGAGATCGGCGCAGGTACCCTGCGGATTGGCGGGGCTGCAGAGATAGAAGATCGCGGTCCGCGCGAGGATCGCCGGATCGATCGCGTCGAGATCGGGCAGCCAGTTGCCGGCGGCGCGGGTCGGCAGGAAGACCGGCTCCGCGCCGGCCATGGTCGCCGCGCCGAAATACACCTGGTAGAACGGGTTCGGCATCAGCGCCACCGGCCGCTGGCCGGATTCGGTCGGGGTGACCGCCAGCAGCGCCAGCATGAACAGGCCTTCCCGGCTGCCCGCAACCGGCGCGATCTGCGTGTGGGGATCCAGGATCCCGGCGGGGACGCCGTAGCGGCGGCGCAGATAGCCGGCGCAGGCCTCGCGCAGCCCGGGCGTGCCGACCACGGGCGGGTAGAGATTCCAGCGCGTCCGGTCCGCGGCGATGATGTCGAGCGCGAAGCCGGGCGGCTGGTGCTGCGGTTCGCCGATATGCAGGAGCGCCGGTTTCTCGTTGCTCCGCGGCTCGACCCCCTTCAGGAGCTCCGCCAGCCGCTGGAAGGGATAGTCGTTGAGCAGGTCGAGACGGGCATTGAGCATGTGGCGGGCCGGAGGCATGGAGTGGATACGGACCGTGCGTGAGATCCAGGTCACGGCCAAAGTCCAGATTACTCAATACTATCGACCTTGATTTTGAAGCACAAGACGAGGTCGGGCGGCGCGTAGGTGGCCCGCCCTCCCCCACCGGGTTAACACATTTCCTGCCCCGCCTCGCCGGGTGGGCGGGTATGCGGATCCCGGGGCCAGGCCACACGCGCGCACCTGTTCTCACGCGAAGCCGCGAAGGCCGCGAAGGTGGCCATCCGCGACTTCGGGGGCCAAACCCTCCCTGGCTTGTCGCTCGCGCAGCATGACCTTGCGCCCCGCCTTCGACCCCGCGCGCGCGGAGGATGACCGAACGGCCAAGTCTGCGCGTGTCGGCTTTTTCGATGGCGCTTTGCGGTCCTCGCGGCTTCGCGTGCGGAGGTTTTCGCGGCACCGCCGGATCAGACCCTGTGGCCGGACCCGAAAAATCCAGCCGGCGCGGCGGGCCCGCCCCGGCCGGCCAAGGGTGGCGCTTTGTGAGCGATGGCGATCTGGTGTAAGAGCCCAAAAGATTGATCGACCGCCTGTCCTGGCGGCCGGGGGGAGATGCGAGCATGGCCGTGGCCGCAACGGGCTGGAGCTTCGATCGGGTGCTGGCCGGGGTCGCGCGCGGCTTGCGCAAACTCCTGACCCGGGTGTTCGGCGAAGGACGCTGGGCGGCGCTGATCTTGCTGATCGGCCTGGTCGCGCTGCGGGTCTGGGATCCCCAGATCGTCGAGACGATGCGCGTCAAGGTGTACGACGTCTACCAGCAGATCAAGCCGCGGCCGGCACCCGAGCCGATGGTCTATATCGCCGACATCGACGAGGCGAGCCTGGCCGAACTCGGCCAATGGCCCTGGTCGCGTCTGGTGATCGGTCAGCTCCTGATCAACATCGCCCAGGCCGGCGCCTTTGCCGGGTTCGACGTCGTGTTCTCCGAGCCGGACCGTCTGTCCCCGGGGCGCTTCGTCGAGGCGATGCCGGGGCTGCCGCCGGACATCGCCGAGCAGCTGAAGCAGCTGCCCGACAACGAGGCCTTTCTGGCGCGCGTGCTGCAGGCGACCCGCGCGGTGTTGGGCCAGGCCGGAAATGCCGTCGAGACGCCGCGCGAGCTTTTGCCCAAGGCGCCGGCCCTCGCGGTCGTCAACATGAACCCTGATTTTCGCGGCGACCTCACCGCACTGGTCGCCCGGACGATCGCCGACTTCCCTGGCCTGATCTCGAACCTGCCCGCGCTGGAGGATGCCGCTGGCGGACGCGGGCTGTTCTCCGTCAATCCCGAGACCGACGGCATCGTCCGGCGCATTCCCGCCGTCAGCCATGTCGCCGGCAATGTCTATCCTACGCTTGCGATCGAGATGTTGCGGGTGATGACCGGCGCCAGCACGATCATCGTGCGCATGATGCCGCCCTTCGGCGTCGAGGATGTGGTGCTGCAGGGCGTGGCGAGGATCCCGACCGACGCGCATGGGCGCCTCTGGCCGCATTACGCGAAATTCACGCCGGATCGCTATATCCCGGCCAAGGATATCGTCGCCGGCACCTTCGACGCGGCGAAGCTGCGCGGCAAGCTTGTCATCCTCGGCGCGTCCGCGACCGGGTTGCGCGATATCCGAGCAACCCCGGTCGACCAGGCCGTGCCCGGCGTCGAGGTCCATGCCCAGCTGCTCGAGAGTATCCTCACCAACGCGTTGCTGGTCCATCCCGGCTGGGGCGACACGGTCGAGCAGCTCGCCGTGCTGCTGGTCGGGCTGCTGATGATCTTCGGCTTCGTGTTCATCGGCGCGAAATGGACCATCGTGCTCTTCGCCGGCATCGCGGCGGCGATGTTCGGCGGCTCCTGGTACATGTTCAGCGCGCAGCAGATGCTGCTCGACGCGTCCTACGCCACGCTATGCGCGTTCCTCATCTATGTCGTCGTGACCTATCTCAGCTACTCGCGCGAGCAGGCCCAGCGGCAGGCGATCCGCAGCGCCTTCAGCCTCTATCTCGCGCCGGCGATGGTCGAGCGGGTCGCCGCCGACCCTGGCGCGCTCAAGCTGGGCGGCGAGATGAAGGACCTGACGCTGATGTTCTGCGACCTGCGCGGGTTCACGACCATCTCGGAGATGTTCAAGAACGATCCGATCGCGCTGACCACGCTCATCAACCGGTTCCTGACGCCGATGACGGATTTCATCCAGGGCACCGGCGGCACGATCGACAAGTATATCGGCGACTGCATCATGGCGTTCTGGAACGCGCCGCTCGACGTGCCCGCGCATCAGGCCGCGGCGTGCCGCGCGGCGCTGATGATGCGGTCGGGGATGAAGGCGCTCAACACCGCGCTCGAGGCCGAGGCGAAGGCGGCCAACCGTCCGCATGTGCCGCTCGCCATCGGCATCGGCCTCAATTCCGGCGAGGTCTGCGTCGGCAACATGGGCTCCGACCAGAAGCTCAAT
>JBIKXN010000510.1:0-2810 GCA_044355765.1 Alphaproteobacteria bacterium | reverse complement strand
CTCGCCGCGCTGCGGCTCTATTGCCGCCAGGTCGCCGGCTCGATCGGCGTCCTGGTGCTCGCCGCCTGCGGTCTGCGCGACGCGCCGGACAGGGACTATGCGGTCGCGCTCGGAGAGGCGCTGCAATTGGTCAACATCCTGCGCGACATCGACGAGGACGCCCGCAGCGGGCGGCTCTACGTGCCGGCCGAGATGCTGCGGGAGGCCGGGCTGGATCCGCACGCCGAAATCAAGCTGCTGCTCGCCGCACCAGGCTTCGCCGCTGTCCGCGCCGCGCTGGCGGCGCAGGCCCGCGCCGCGTTCGCGCACGCCGACGCCCTCGGCGCCGGGACCGGCGCGACCCGCATCTTCGCGGTGCGTCTGATCGCCGGCACCTATCGCGGGCTTCTCGCCCGGCTGGAGCGGGCGCCGGTCGGCGCGCCGCGCGCAGGCCTGGGCGAGCGCATCGCCGTCGTCGCCGCGGCGCTGCGCGCGCCGCCGGCGCGATGACCTTCCACGTCGTCGGCGGAGGACTGGCGGGGCTTGCCGCCGCCTGCGCGCTCGCACGCGCCGGAACCGGCCGCCCGATCCGGCTCTACGAGGCCGCGCCGCGCGCGGGAGGACGCTGCCGGTCCTGGCACGAGCCGCGGCTGCAGACCGAGATCGACAACGGAACCCATGTCGTGCTCGGCGCCAATGCCGCGGTCCGGCGTCATCTCGCCTGGATCGGCGCCGAGGACCGGTTGGCCTGGCTCCAGACCGGCGCGCGCATGATAGCGTCCGGCGGGTCTGCGCCTTGGGACCTCGCGGGCCCATTGGACCTGCTGGCGGCGTGGCGGCGCCTCGGCGGACCGCTGACGGCGGAATTCGCCACGCTGGCGCGCCTCCTGCTGCCCGCGGGACAGGCGACCATCGGCGCGCGGCTCGACGCCGACAGCCGGCTGGCGACCGAGATCTGGCGACCCTTGGCCCGCGCGGTGATGAACACCGACCCGGAGACCGCCGACGCGGATGCCTTCGCCAGGGTCCTGCGCAAGGTGCTGGCGGGCGGGCGGGCCGCGATGCGAATCGGCGTCGCCCGGCGCAGCCTCGCCGATTGCTTCGTCGACCCCGCGCTCGCGCGGCTGCGCACCGACGGCGCGGAGATACGGCTGCGCGCAAGGCTGCGCGCGATCGAGCGGGGCGAGGACGGCACGCGCCGACTGATCTTCGACGAGGCCGCGGTGCCGCTCGCGCCGGCGGACAGGCTGATCCTGGCGCTGGCGCCCTGGGACCTCGCCGGCCTGGTGCCGGGCCGCGCTCCCGCCTGCGCCGCCTCGGCGATCGTCAATCTCCATGTCCGCCTCGACGATCCGGCGCCCCCACCGACGCCCCCCGTTCTCGCGGGGCTCGCCTGCTCGCCCGCGGAGTGGGTCCTGCGGCGCGACGGCGTCGTCGCGGTGACGGCCAGTGCCGCGGCGGCGCTTTCCGACATGCCCGCCGCGGCGCTCGCGCGATCGCTCTGGGCGGATGCGGCGCCCGCCGTCGGTCTCCCGCGCGGCGACCTGCCCGCGCGCTGGCTGATCGTGAAGGAAAAACGCGCCACGCCCCTGCAGACGCCGAGCTTCGCGGCGGACCGCAAGAACGTCCTGGCGCGGAAGGGACGCGCGATCCTGGCCGGCGACTGGACGGTCGCCGGCCTGCCCTGCACGATCGAGGCGGCGCTGCTCAGCGGCGAAGCCGCCGCCGCGCGCGCGCTGGCGTCCGGCCGCGATTGCAGCGACGACGGCCTCTGATAGACTTGGCCCACCTATTTGGCAAAACGTCACAGGGAGATTCGTTCATGGCAGACATCCTGGCAAAACTCGGCCTCGACAAGCTCGAGCGCGCGCTTCTCTACGGGGTCGTTCTCGCGGTCGTGCTGGCCGTCCTGACCGGCTCGCTCGAGATGAGTCACGCCTGGGGCGCGTTCTTCCTGCGCTGGACCCACGTTCTTTCCGGCGTGATGTGGATCGGACTGCTCTGGTACTTCAATTTCGTCCAGATCCCGTCGATGCCGAAGATCCCGGACGAACAGAAGCCGGCGGTCTCGAAGGTGATCGCGCCGACCGCGCTGTTCTGGTTCCGCTGGGCAGCGGCCGCGACCGTCGCCACCGGCATCCTGCTGGCGCTGGCGAGCGGGTATCTGGTCGACGCGCTGCTGCTCAAGGCTGGCCAGCCGCGGCTGATCGGGCTCGGCATGTGGCTTGGCCTCATCATGGCCTTCAATGTCTGGTTCGTGATCTGGCCGAACCAGCAGAAGGCGCTGGGGTTGGTCGAAGCTTCGGCAGACGAAAAGAAGGCGGCCGCGCGCATCGCGATGCTCACGAGCCGCTTCAACACCATGTTCTCGATCCCGATGCTGTACTTCATGGTCGGCGCGCAGAACCTGCGCACCTGACCGCTGGGAACAGGCAGGACACGCTGGCGGGGCCTTCGGGCCCCGCCTTTTTTTTCGCCGGCTCGGCCGCTCAGACCGCGAGCAGGGCCGCGGCCACCGGCCGCTTCTCGGCCGTCAGGACGTTGAAGGTGCGACAGGCGGCGCCCGTGGACATCGCCTCGATCCGGACCCGCCGCGCCGCCAGCGCGGCCTGCAGTCCCGCGGGCGGCATCGCCCCACCAAGGCCGCAACCCAGCAGCAGCAATTCGATGTCGGTATCGGCCGCGAACAGACCGTCGAGCGAGGCCGGCGTGGCCGCCGCCAGCTCCGCCACCGGCCACGGCATGACCCGCGCCGCCGCCACCAGGATACTGCCTTCGAAACGCGTTCCGGCGACCCGGAAGCCGCCAGCGCCATAGGCGTCGATCAGCAG
>JBIKXN010000107.1:0-9527 GCA_044355765.1 Alphaproteobacteria bacterium | reverse complement strand
CGCTGCGCGACCGCGGCTTCGACAACGCGATCCTCGAACTCGCGGACACGACGCGCAGCGCGGCGGAAGCGGCGGCTGCGATCGGCTGCGACGTCGCGCAGATCGCCAAGTCGGTCGTGTTCCGCAGCGGCGGCGGGCGTCCTGTCCTGGTCGTCGCCTCGGGCGTCAACCGGATCGACGAACGCAAGCTCGAGACGCTGCTCGGCGAGCGCGTCCTCAAGGCCGATGCCGACTTCGTGCGCGACCGCACCGGCTTCGCGATCGGCGGCGTGGCGCCGATCGCGCACGCCACGCCGCCGCATGTCTTCCTCGACGAGGATCTCTTCGCCTTCGAGCGCATCTACGCCGCCGCCGGCTCGCCCTTCGCCGTGTTCGCGCTCTCGCCCGCGGATCTGCATCGAATGACTGATGGGCGGCGCGCCGACGTCAGGAAGGCGTGATCGACGCTTGCTCCGCACGCGCACGCCGCTAGTGTGGGGAGGGGTTTCGCAAGGAGGCATCCATGACAGGGCGTCGCAAGCGCGCAACCGCACAGCCGGCCCGCGACGAAGGTCCCGCCGCGACCGGCGCGCAGGCCGTCGCCGCCGCGATGCGGCTCTTCGCCGAGCGCGGCTGGACGGGCACGACCCTCGCCGACATCGCCGAGGGCGCGGGCCTGTCCTTCGCCACGCTGCATGCGCTCCATCCGTCGAAGACGTCGCTGCTGCGCGCCTTCGCCGCAGGGATCGACCGCGCCGTGCTCGCTGCGCCGCCGGAAAGCGACGCATCGGTGCGCGAGGCCCTGTTCGAGATCTTCATGCGCCGCTTCGACGCGCTGCAGCCGCATCGCGAGGCGCTGCGCCAGCTCGCCCGCGACCTGCCGCGCGATCCCGCCGCCGCCGCCTGCCAGACGCTCGCGGCGCTGCGCTCCGTCGCCGCGATGGCCGAACGCGCGGGCGTCGTCACGACGGGCCCGCTCGGCGCGCTGCGCGTCAAGGCGCTCGCCGGGCTCTATGCCTGGACCGCGCGCACCTGGCTCGCCGACGACAGCGCCGACATGGCGCGCACGATGAAGGCGCTGGACCAGGGCCTTGGCAGGCTGGAGGCGCTGGCGCGCAGCGTCCCGAAGCCGCGCTCCCGGCCCAGCGCCGCCTGAAACGCCGTTCCCATCCAGTCGCGCAGTCCCAGAGAAGAGGAACTTACCATGCCGAACCCGACCAATCCTTTCTGGCCGTTCGATCCCGGCAATTTCCCCGATCTGACCAAGTTCGGCGGCGAAGCGATGCGCGCGGGCAGCGCGCTCGATCTCGGCGCCTTCGTCGAGGCGCAGCGGCGCAACGTCGAGGCGCTCGCAAAGGCGAACCAGCTCGCGACCGAGGGACTGCAGGCACTGGCGCATCGCCAGGGCGAGATGCTGCGCCAGAGCCTCGAGCAGGCCGGCCAGGTGATGCGCGCGCTGATGGCCGCCGGCAGCCCTGAGGAAAAGGCGGCGCAGCAAGCGGAGATCGCGCGCGAAAGCTTCGAACGCGCGATTGCCAACGCACGCGAGCTGTCCCAGATCGCCACCCGCGCGCAGACCGAGGCGGGCGATGTCATCGCGCGCCGGCTCGCCGCCGGCATGACCGAGATCAAGTCGACGATCGAGTCGGCCAAGAAGCCGTGACGACGCGGACGACGGCGCATGACGATCGCCTATGACGACTTCGCGCGCGTCGACATCCGTGTCGGCACGGTCGTCGGCGTCGAACCCTTCCCGCAGGCGCGCAAGCCTGCGTTCAAGCTCCGGGTGGATTTCGGCCCGGAGATCGGCGTCAAGCGCAGTTCGGCGCAGCTGACCGTCCACTACGCGCCCGAGACGCTGCTCGGGCGCCAGGTCGCCGCGGTGGTGAACTTCCCGCCGCGGCAGATCGGACCGTTCATGTCCGAGGTGCTGGTGCTCGGATTTCCGGACGCCGACGGCGCGGTCGTCCTGATCGGGCCCGAGCGCGGGGTGCCCGACGGGGGCAAGCTGTTCTGACCTCGCGCGGGCCGCTCAGACCGGCATCTTGATCCGCACGCGCAGACCGCCGAGCGGCGAGTCCTCCAGCCAGATGTCGCCGCCATGCGCGCGCACGACGTCGCGCGCGATGGTCAGCCCGAGCCCGACCCCGCCGGTGGTCGAATTGCGCGACGCGTCGAGCCGGAAGAACGGCTTGAACACGTCCTCGCGCGAGACCGAGGGAATGCCCGGGCCGTCGTCGTCGATCAGGATCTTGATCGAGCGCTCGCGGCGCTTGGCGCGCAGTTCGATGCGCGCGCCGTGGCGCGTGGCGTTGGCGAGCAGGTTGCGGATCGACCGCCGCACCGCCTGCGGCCGCAGCGTGACAGTCAGTTCGCCCTCGGTAACCAGACGCACGGGATGACCGGCGCGCTGCTCGTCGGCGACGAGGTCGGCGAGCAGCCGCGCCAGATCGGTCGGCTGCGGCTGCTCCTCGCCGTCGCCGCGCACGAAGGCGAGATAGCTGTCGACCATCCGCTCCATGTCGGCGACGTCGGCGCGCAGGCCGGCGACCGAGGGACCGTCGTCGAGCAGGGCCAGTTCCAGCTTCATGCGCGTCAGCGGCGTGCGCAGGTCGTGGCTGATCCCGGCGAGCATCTCGGTGCGCTGCAGGAGGAACCGGCGCAGCCGCTCGCGCATGACGACGAAGGCGGCGCCGGCCTGGCGGACCTCGCTGGCGCCCGACGGGCGATAGCCGCCCACGTCGCCGCCCTTGCCGAAGGCCTCCGAGACCGCCGCCAGTTCGCGGATGGGGCGCACCTGGTTGCGCATGAACACCGAGGCGATCGCGAACAGGATGATCGACGAACCGATCATCCACAGGACCATCACCGCGGCGTTGGTGGTGAAGACGCGGTCGCGGCTGACGCGCACCGCCATCACGCCTTCGTCGATCTCGACGTCGACGAGGACCTCGCGCGGATGGCTCCAGACGTCGAGCGAGAACGGCCGCGGCACGTGCTCGCGCATCGCCTGCACCATCCGCCGCTCGAGGATGCCGCTGCCGTCGGCGATGCGCGGCGAGACTATCCTCTCGCCGGCGCGGATCTCGATGCGCATGCCCAGCCGGTTGGTGGCGAGCTGCAGGAACCGGTCGCGCTCGGCCTGGCTGCCGGCGCGCTCGAGCGCGTCGATCGCCACCGCGATCTCGCCCGCGACCGCATGGGTGAGCCGGCGCGTCACCGTCTCCCACACCCGGTCGTAGAAGACGAAGATCGCGATCGCCTGGACCAGGATCAGGGGCAGCACGGTGATCACGACGGCGCGCCCGAACAGGCTGCGCGGCATCGCCGATTTGATCAGGCCCGACACGGCGTTCAATCCGTCCGCAGGATGTAGCCGGAGCCGCGCACGGTCTGCAGCCAGCGCGGGTTGCGCGGATCGTCCTCGATCTTGCGGCGCAGCCGCGTGACCTGGACGTCGATCGTCCGCTCGCCGCCGTCGACATGGGCCCGCGCGACCAGATCCTCGCGCGACACGGCGCTGTCGGCGCGCGCAGCGAGCACCCGCAGCAGCGCCGTTTCGGCGGCGGTGAGGCGGACGGGCACGCCATCGCGCAGCAGCTCGTCGCGCGCGGGCAGGAAGCGGAACGGACCGAATGCGACCTGCGCCGGCGCGGTCGCCGGCGGCGGGGCGCGGCGCAGGATCGCGCGGATGCGCAGCAGCAGCTCGTCGGGCTCGAAGGGCTTGACCAGATAGTCGTCGGCGCCCGAGCTCAGGCCCGCGATGCGGTCGGCGGCCTCGGCGCGGGCGGTGAGCAGCAGCACCGGCAGCGCCGTGGAGGCCCGCAGATGGCGGGTCAGGTCGAGGCCGGACTCGCCCGGCAGCATGACGTCGACGACCGCCAGATCGAAGGCGAAGGCCGCCAGACGCGCACGCGCCTCGATCGCGTCGGCGGCCGTGGTGACGGTCATGCCGTGCCGGCCGAGGAACTGGCGCAGCAGGTCGCGCAGCCGCGCGTCGTCGTCCACCACCAGCACATGGGGCGAGGCGTCGGTCATCGCGCGGCGGTCCGGTCTGTGCACGCGTCCATCGCTGGCATCCTGCCTGTCGCCCTTGTCGCGAATATGGCGGTTTCGGTCAGCATGTATCGCGCGCCGCGGCGGCGGTCCGCAACACTCGGCGCGGGGCAGGACCGGCGCCGGGCCTAGGATCGCCAACGGCGGGCCGCCTCGTCGTCGCTGTCGCGCGCCTCGACCCAGCGCTCGCCGGCATCGGTCGCCTCGAGCTTCCAGAACGGCGCGCGGGTCTTGAGGAAGTCGATCAGGAATGCGCAGGCGTCGAAGGCGGCCTGGCGATGCGCCGAGGCGGCGGCGCACAGGACGATGCGGTCGCCGGGCTCCAGCCGTCCGAAGCGGTGGACGATCAGGGTCGCCGCCAGCGGCCAGCGCGCATGCGCCTCGTCGCTGATCCGTTCCAGTTCGCGCTCGGTCATGCCGGGGAAATGCTCGAGCGTCATCGCACCGACGCGCGCGTCGCCGTGGATGTCGCGCACGAGCCCGAGGAAGCTCGTCAACCCGCCGATGCCGGGCCGTCCGCGCGTCAGCGCCGCCAGTTCGGCACCGACGTCGAAATCCTCGCGCTGGACACGCACCAGCGTCAGGCGCGCCGCGCCGTCCGGTCCGCCCGACACGTCGCTAGCCTCCGGTGACCGGCGGGAACAGCGCGACCTCGTCGCCGTCGGCCACCGGATGGTCGAATTTGACGTAGGCCTGGTTGACCGCGACGCGGATCGCCGAATCGTCGGCGAGCGCAGCCGCATGACCTGGCGAGCGCGTGCGCAGCCAGTCCACCAGACCGCGGACGTCGCGGACCTCCGGCGGCAGCGGGATCGCCTCCTCGGCGGCGCCGACGCGGGTCCGGAACCAGGCGAACCAGAGAACCTTCATGTCACGCCACCAATTCGCTGAAGGGCAGGAACTCGACCAGCGCGCCCGCCTCGACATCCGCCGTATCCTCGTCGAGCTCCAGCAGCCCGTCGCTCTCGACCAGCGAGGTCAGGATCCCGGCGCCGTCGCGCGGGAAACGCCGCGCCACCGGCATGCCGTCCGCCCCCGGTTCGAGCCTGGCGCGCAGCCATTCGCGCCGGCCGCGCTTCTTGCGCAGCGCCTCGGCGCAGCGCACCTTGAACCCCAGCGGCGCCCGCGGCGCGGCGCCCGCGAGCCCGAGCAGCAAGGGCCTCGCGAAGCGCATGCAGGTCACCATCATCGCAACCGGATTGCCGGGCAGCCCGACAAAGGCCTTGCCGGCGATCTGGCCGAGCGCCACCGGCCGCCCGGGACGGATGGCGAGCCGCCAGAAATGCAGCGAGCCGATCCCCTCCAGCGCCGCGCGCAGGTGATCCTCCTCGCCTGTCGACATGCCGCCCGAGGTGACGACCGCGTCGGCCGAGGCCGCCGCCTCTTGCAGGGCGGCACGGACCGCGTCGCGACGGTCCGGCACGATACCGAGATCGACGACCGCGCAGCCGAACTGCTCGAGCAGCGCGGCGAGCGCGAAACGATTGGCGTCGTAGACCTTGCCCGGCGGAGTGGGCGCGCCAGGCTCGACGAGCTCGTCGCCGGTCGAGAAGATCGCCACCGCCAGCGGTCGGCGCACGGCCAGATCGGTGCGCCCGATCGACGCCGCCAGGCCGATATCCTGCGCACGCAGGCGCATGCCGGCCCGCAGGATCGCCGACCCGGCGGCGATGTCCTCGCCGCGCCGGCGCCGGTTGGCACCGCGGCGGATGCCGTGCGGCAGGACCACCGCGCCGTCCACCTCGCGCGCGTCCTCCTGCATGAAGACCGTGTCGAGGCCCGGCGGCATCGGCGCGCCGGTGAAGATGCGCACCGCGCTCCCCGGCCGGGCCGTGCCCTCCAGCGCATGCCCCGCGGCGATGCGCGCGGCCACCGGCAGCCGCGTGGCGTCATCCGGCGCGAGATCGGCGAAGGCGACGGCGTAGCCGTCGACGGCGGCATTGTCGTGGGGCGGGACGTCGCGCGGCGCGATCACGTCCTCGGCCAGGATCCGCCCGCGGCAGGCCCGCAGCCCGGCATGTTCCACCGGCGCCACGCAGGCGATCCGCTCCGCCAGGATCGCGAGCGCCGCGTCGGCGCGCATCAACTCGCCGCCGAAGGCGAAACAGTCGTCGGAGAGCTGCGCCATGGCGGCCGCGCCCTCAGCCCGACCGGCCGTCGAGGCCGCAATGCGCGGCGACGAACGCGGCGATCGCCGCAACGTCGTCGATCGGCAGCACGGGCACGCGCAGCCCTTCGAGGCGGGAATCCGACGCGACCGCGACTACGCGCGGATCGGCCGGCGCGAGCAGGGGCTTTCCGACCGCGGGCCGGTGGACCTCGAGCTTGTCGTGGGCGTGGTGCTTGAAGCCCTCGATCAGGAGCAGGTCGACGGGAGACATCCGCGCGACCAGATCCTCGACGCTCGGCTCCGGAGCGCCTCGCAGTTCATGCATCAGCGCGAAGCGGGCGGCGGACGAAACCAGCACCTCGCGCGCGCCGGCGGCGCGATGGGCGTACGAATCCTTGCCGGGCTGGTCGACGTCGAAGCCCGAATGCGCATGCTTGATCGTCGACACCGAGAGGCCGCGCGCGACCAGCGCGGGGATCAGCCGGATCATCAGCGTGGTCTTTCCGCTGCCGCTCCAGCCGGCGAGGCCGAAGATCTTCATGTCGCGGAGGGTCGCCGGGCGGGCGTGCGTTCCGGCGCGACCGTCGGCGACGCCGGCTCGGCCTGCGACGGCGTCTCGTCGAGATGCCGCAGCCCCAGCGCCAGATAGTCGTAGCCGGTGATCAGCGTCAGGACGGCGGCGATCCACAGCAGGGCCTCGCCGACGAGCACGACCGGAAACCATGCGGTCATCGACGCGTCGCCGACGATCAGGAAGCCGAGCGCGGTCATCTGCATGCCGGTCTTCCACTTCGCCAGCCTGCTCACCGGCAGCTTGGCCCGCAGTTCGGCCAGGAACTCGCGCAGGCCCGAGACCAGGACCTCGCGGCAGAGGATCACCAGCGCCGCCAGGACGTCGATCCCCGACACGCGCTGCGAGGCGACGAGCAGCAGGATGGTCGAGGCGACGAGCAGCTTGTCGGCGATCGGATCGAAGATGCGGCCCAGCTTCGATTGCTGCTTCCAGGCGCGCGCGAGATACCCGTCGAGATAGTCGGTGACCGCCGCGGCCGTGTAGAGCGCGCAGGCGAAGTAGCGCCAGCCGTCGCCGTCGAACTGGAACAGCACCACCAGCAGCGGAATCGCCGCGATGCGCGCGAAGGTCAGGACCATAGGCAGGGAGCCGAACATGGCGGGCGGGGATGCGTTCCTGGAAATGACGACGCCGATGCGCCAAGTCTACCCGCCGCCGTGAAAGTGGTCATAGATCTTTCGCGCCGTCGCCTTGTCCACGCCGGCCGCGCCCTCGAGGTCGGCCAGCCCCGCCCGCGCCACCGCCCGCGCCGAGCCGAAATGGAGCAGCAGCGCGCGCTTGCGCTTCGGCCCCACGCCCGGGATCTCGTCGAGCGCGGACCCCTGGATCAGCGCCGAGCGCCGGGCGCGATGGGTCCCGATGGCGAAGCGGTGCGCCTCGTCGCGCAGCCGCTGCAGGAAGAACAGCACCGGATCGTCCGGCGGCAGCTGGAACGGCGCGCGACCGCGCGCAAAGAAGCGTTCCCGCCCGGCGTCGCGGTCGGGTCCCTTGGCGACGCCCACGAGCGCGATGTCGTCGATGCCAAGTTCGGCGAGCGCCGTCGCCGCCGCCTCGACCTGTCCGGCCCCGCCGTCGATCAGCACCAGATCGGGCCAGCTGCCCCCGGCGCGGTCCGGATCCTCCTTCAGCGCGCGCGCGAACCGCCTGCCGAGCACCTCGCGCATCATTCCGTAGTCGTCGCCCGGCGCGATCCCGTCCGGCGCGTCGGGCCCGCGCAGGCCACGGATGTTGAACTTGCGGTAGTCAGACTTGAGGAAGCCTTCGGGGCCGGCGACGATCATCGCGCCGACCGCCTCGCGGCCCATGATGTGGCTGTTGTCGTAGACCTCGATGCGGCGCGGCGGCGCCGGCAGGGCGAGCGCCTGCGCGACGCCGGCGAGCAGCTCGGACTGCCGCGCGTCGTCCACCTTGCGCCTGGCCAGGGCCTCGCGCGCGTTGGACAGCGCATGCTCCACCGCCTTGCGCTTCTCGCCGCGCTCGGGGACCGCGAGTTCGACGCGATGCCCGGCCCTGGCCGCCAGGGCCTCGGCCAGCAGGTCGCGCTCGGGGACGTCCTCGGACAGCAGCACCAGCGGCGGCGGCGGCTTGTCGTCGTAGAACTGGCCGACGAAGGCAGCGAGGATCTCGCCCGCCTCCATGCTGCGGTCGTGACGCGGGAAATACGGCCGGTTGCCGCAATTCCGCCCGGCGCGGAAGAAGAACACCTGGATCGCGGCGACCCCACGGTCGAGATGCAGCGCGACGACGTCGGAATCGCCCAGCGCCTCCAGATTGATGTCCTGGCGGCTCTGGATCTGGGTCAGCGCCCGGATGCGGTCGCGATAGAGCGCGGCGGTCTCGAAATCGAGCGCCGCCGAGGCCGCCTGCATGGCGGACGCGAAACCGTCCTGCGCCTCGCGCGACCTGCCGCTCAGGAAGGCGCGGGCATCGGCGACGGTGCGCGCATAATCCGCCTCGGAGATCCGGCCGACACAGGGTGCCGAGCAGCGCTTGATCTGGTGCAGCAGGCAGGGCCGCGTGCGGTTGGCGAACACGGCGTCGGAACAGGAGCGCAGCAGGAAGGCGCGCTGCAACGCGGTCAAGGTCTGGTTCACCGCGCCAGCCGAGGCGAAGGGTCCGAAATAGGATCCTTTGCGCGCGCGCGCGCCGCGATGCTTGGCCAGTTGCGGAAACGGGTGGTCCTCGAGCAGCGCGATGTAGGGAAAGGACTTGTCGTCGCGCAGCAGCACGTTGAAGCGCGGCATCAGGCGCTTGATGAGGTTGCTCTCGAGCAGCAGCGCCTCGACCTCGGTATGGGTGACGACGATCTCGACGCGCCGCGTCTCGGCGACCATGCGCTGCAGGCGGATCGGCAGCCGCGACCATTGGAGGTATTGCGCGACGCGCCGCTTCAGGCTGCGCGCCTTGCCGACATAGAGCGCGTCGCCCGCGGCATCGAGCATGCGGTACACGCCGGGACCGACCGGCATGTCGGTCAGGGCCGCGCGCAGCACCCCCGCCCCGGCGCGGAAACTCGGTGGCCCGTCGTCTTCTTCAGACGGCACATGAGGGTCGGCAGGAGACTCCATGCTGGTCCAGGCAGGAACGAGGTGAACTGGAAAGGCTCCAATCGCGCGGCGGCGGGCTATCCACCATTTCTGTGGATAAATCTGTTGATCGCTGGCGCCGCGCCGCGCGAGGCCTACGATTCGGTGGGGTTTCTCATCGGCTTGCCCTAAAAAGAGGCATTTTGCCAACTCATTGAAATCATTGAAAACCGTTCCGTTCGAGCGCAATGCAACTGTCAAGAATTACATTACGTTGCAAGCG
>JBIKXN010000106.1:0-9569 GCA_044355765.1 Alphaproteobacteria bacterium | reverse complement strand
GCGTCTCGGCGCCGATGGCGGCTGGGTCGCGATCCTGCGCGAGGCGGGCATCGCCGTCGCGGACCTGGTGCCCGCGAATTGCGGCGTCCATGTCGCCTGGAGCGCGCATCTCGCCGCCGGCTTCGCGGGCGCACCGCTCAAGCGCATCGCGCTGACGGCGGGCGGCGAGCGCGTTCGCGGCGAGGCGGTGATCACCGCGCGCGGGCTGGAAGGCGGCGGCGTATACGCGCTTTCGGGCCCCTTGCGCGCCCAGATCGCGGCGCATGGCAGCGCCAGGCTACTGATCGATCTGCGCCCGGATCTGGGCACCGACGCCCTCGCGGCAAAGCTGCGCGGCGCGCGGCGCGGCGCGCGCTCGCTCGCCAGCTTCCTGCGCAGCGTCGCCAGCCTCGCCCCGCCCGCCATTGCGCTTCTGCGCGAGGTCCATGGCCGCGCGGTGCCCGAGGATCCGGCACGGCTCGCCGCCGCGATCAAGGCGGTGGAAATCGAGGTGGCCGGTCTCGCGCCGATCGACCGCGCGATCTCGTCGGCCGGCGGGATAACCTGGAACGAGCTCGGCGACGACCTGATGCTGCTGCGCAAGCCCGGGGTCTTCGCCTGCGGCGAGATGATCGACTGGGACGCGCCGACCGGCGGCTATCTGCTGCAGGCCTGCTTCGCCACCGCGCGGCGCGCAGCAGACGGCGCGAACGCCTTCACGCGCAGCCAAGGCTGACGATAACCGCGCGCCCTCCCTAGCCCCGTCCGAGGACGAAGCCCGCAAAGTGCAGCGACGCCATCGCGACGACGACGACGGCAGCGAACAGGGCATCCCGCGATCCCGCACGCGGCACGCGCCATGTGCTGCCCGCGCCGCTGGTCGCGCTCAGTCCGCGCAACTCCATCGCAAGGGCGGCGGTGCCGGCGCGGCGGATAGCGCCGGCCAGCAGCGCGATCGCGCCGTCGGCGCGCAGCCCGGCCATCGCGACCGCGAGGCGCGAGGCGCGGGGCGGCAGGGCGGCTCGCGCGACCAGCCGCGCGAGCCGGGCCTCTTCCGCCAGCACCGGCAGGAACTGGATCGCCGCCAGAGCGCCGAAGACGAAGCGTCGAGGCAACCGCGCGCGATGGACCAGCGCGCGGGCAAGATCGCCCGGCTCCGTCGTGAACGCGAAGAGCATCGACACCATGCCGACCGCGACCGTCCGCAATCCGACCGCGAGCGCGACCTGCCAGCCGCTCCAGCCATAGACGTTCGACGGCGCCAGCGCATAGATCCAGGACGAGGTGACCGCGAAGAACAGGAAGGGCGCCAGCGCGAGCGCGAAGCGCCTGGGCGGAACGCGCTCGACCGCCAGCAGCAGGACGGCGAGCAGAGCCGCGAGCGCCGCAAGCTCCGCCGGCCGGTCGTTGAGCGTCGCGAAGGCGATGACGACGAAGGCGACGCAGAGCTTCACCAGCGGGTCGAGCCGCGTCATGGCGTCGCCCCAAATCGCCAGCCCAGCCGAGCCGCCAGCGCCGCGCCAGGTGGCGGCGCGAGCGCAAGTCGCCCGTGCAGCGCGTCTTGCAGGATCCTCGCCGGCGGTGCGTCGGCCCGGATCCGTCCGGCGTCCAGCACGACGATCCGGTCCGCGATGCGCGCAAGCCAGTCGAGATCATGCGCGACGACCAGCACGGCCACCCCCGCAGCGCGCAGCGCGCCGATGTCCTCCTCCAGCGCGGCCAGCCCGATGCCGTCGAGGCCGGCCGCCGGCTCGTCGAGGATCGCCACGCGCGGACTTGGCCGCGCCAGCGCCAACGCCAGCGCGAGACGGCGCCGCTGGCCATGGCTGAAGGCGAGCGGGTGACGCTCGGGATCGGGGTCGAGTCCGGCGCGTGCGATGGCCGCTGCGGCATCGCGCCACGCAAGCCCGCGCCGCGCGGCCTCGGCGTCGAGCCGGCCGGTGGCAAAGGCCAGCGCCGGATTCTGGGGCACGTGGATCGGTGCCGCGCCGCGACGGAGGACCTGCCCGCGCGACGGCGCAAGACCTCCGGCGGCGAGCAACCCGAGCGTCGACTTGCCGGCGCCGTTGGGGCCGGTGACGCCGACTACCTCGCCGGCATGCGCGACCATCGAGATATCTGCGAGCACGTCGCGGCCGCTGCGCCGCACGGCGGCATGCGAGATCTCCAGCAGGGGCATTCCTGTCGCCGACGCGGGGACGCGATCGAGACCGAGCTCGGCCAACGCGACCGCCAGCACATCGGCCGCGGCACCGCCGGCACCCGCGCGCGCCAGCGCAGCCTCGACGCGGATATCCGCGGGCAGACGCAGCCCAGGCGCTGCCCCGCGCGCGGAAAGATCGCGCAACACGACCTCTGTCGCTCCCGCCGCCTGCGGCCGGCCCTCGGCATCGAGGACAAGCACGCGCGACGCAAGACTGCGCACGTGGTCGATACGGTGTTCGACGAGCAACGCCGCGGCGCCGTCCTGGCAGGCGGCAGCGAGCGCCGCCACGGCATCGCAGGCAGCCGCGCCGTCGAGATGCGCCACGGGCTCGTCGATCACGAGCGCGCGGGGCGCTTCGGCGAGCGCCGCCGCGAGTGCAAGCCGTTGGCGCCAGCCGCCCGAGAGATCGAGCGTCCTGTCGCGCCGGCCCAGGCCGAGCCCGGGCGGGCGCGCCAACGCGCGCTCGATCCGGGCCTCGATATCCTGCGCGGCAAGGCCGCGATTCTCGAGCGCGAACGCCAGTTCGTCCTCGACCGTCAAAGCGACGAGTTGGGCATCGCTGTCCTGCAGCACGGCCGCGGCAACGCCGGTTCCCGCGGCGAGCGCTCCGGAAGGCAGCCCCGCCCATGCGACCGTCCCGCGCCGCTCGGCCGCCACCAGGTTCGGGATCGCGCCGAGCAAAGCGAGCGCCAGCGTCGTCTTGCCGCTTCCCGACGGACCGAGCAGCGCGAGGCGTTCTCCGGACTCGAGGCTCAGCGCGATCTCGCCGACCGCGTCGCGCGCAGCGCGCGGGAAACGGACCGCGAGACCCGAGGCGGAGAGAAGCTGACCGGCGTCAGGCGGCACGCCGTTCGGCGTCGATCGCCAGCCCGTCCAGCGCGCCGGTGCGATGCAGCGCGCGGGCGATCGCACGGCCGAGCAGGCCCGCAAGAACCATTCCGCTGATCACGCGGATCGCGAACATCGCGACCAGCAGCCCCGGCGCGAGCGCGCCATAGTCGAACCGGATCCAGGTGTAGACGAAGCTGAACAGCGCCGCGCAGGCTCCCGATGCGAGCAGCACCGCGAGGTCGTAGCGCTTCCAGCGCGTCAGCGCGAAAGCCAGTTCGGCACCGGCGCCCTGCACGATCCCGGTCAGCAGCAGGATGAGGCCGGCGGGGTGCCCGGTGGCGATTTCGGCCACCGCCGCGACGACCTCTGCGAAGAAGGCGGCCCCGGGCTTGCGCACCACATAGGCGGCGACGATCGACGCCACGCACCAGAACCCGAAGAAGATGTCGAGCGCGATGGGTCCGATCAGGCCCTGCGCGACCAGCCAGACCTGTACCCAGGCCAGATACAGGACCCCGAAGACGACGCCGATGGCAGCGGCGACGACGATGTCTCGTTGCGTCCAACGGTTCGGATCGGTCGATGTCATCGGTACGGCCCCCTCATCCCTTCGTCGGACTGCCGGCCGACACGGTGACCGTCAGCACGACATGCGCGCTGGCCGGAGCGAAGTCGAGATAGCAGCGCTCGATCGCGGCGAAGACGTCGGCCGCGTCTCCCCGCAGCTTGGTGCAGAAATTCTTCGACCGGTCGAAGACCCGGGCGGCCTTGAGAAAGTCGATGCAGGCGCCGATGCGCGCCATATGCGCCTCGGTACCCAGCGGGTAGAGCGAGATCTGCGCCGCCACGGCAAGGCCGGCCTGCGGCCCCGGCGCGAAGCGGGCGAGCGCCGCCGACACCAGATCCTCGCCCGGATCGGGCCCGCGTATCGGCGTCGCCGCGCAGATCGGATCATCCGATTCGCCCGGGCAGCCGCGCGACAACGTGCCTGCCAGGACGACATGGCCGCCGTTCCGGGCAGTCGCGACGAAGGCATCGCGCATCGCCTGCACCACCAGATCGGGCGGCCCGACCAGCAATGTCGACAGGTCGTCCGTCTCGCGTCGGATCCGCCCGGCATAGGAGTCGAGCGCGGCGATGCCGCGCAGGATCGCCGGCACGAAATCGGCGGTCATCGGATAAAGGGAGAATTGCGTACCGGAAAACATGGTCTGGCTCCGCTGGCATTACCCAGATCAGCTCGAGGGTTGGACCTGCCGGCCCTCTCAGCCCCTTTCGGAGCACCCCTGACTTCGCGCAGTTTCTAGCCGCTGCCGTCGCTCCCGTAAAGCGTCGTCGCGATCGCCACCCCCTGTTCGCGGCGCGCCGCGATCCAGGACGTCAGGTCGGGCACAGGCTGGCTGCGCATGCGGTCCATGCCCCAGAGCGCCGCAAGCGCCGCCGCGGTCATCCGATTGAGCATCAGGCGACGCGGGCCCAATCCGGGGGCGCCATGCGCGGCAGCGAGCGCCTGTTCCTCGGCCGCCGTGAGTCCGGCCTCGAGCGCGAAATACGCGATGTCCCAGGCGGGATCGCCCATGCCGGCATAGTCCCAGTCGATCAGCACGATGCCGGAGGGTGTGGCGAGGAGATTCGCCGGCACGGGATCGCCGTGGATGGGCACGGCATCCGAAGCGAAGCGCGCGAATTCGCTCCGGGCACGCGCGAGACCTGCCAGCAGCGCGGGCGACAGCGCATCCGCCGCTGCCCGCGCCGCGAGATCGGCGATGGCGGCGAGCGGGTCGAAGCGTCGCGCGAGCCGGGCGCCGCTGCCATGCAGACGGGCGAAGCACGCCGCCACTGCCGCGAGCGCGCCCGGCGTCCGGCGCAGTCGCTCCGCGGTCGCCGGGAACGCGTCGACAGCCCAGCGCGTGACGATCGCGCCGGTATCCGCTTCGGCATGCACCACAGGGGCGCCGATCCCGAGCGCATCGGCAAGGCGCGTCGCCGCGATCGCGGCGCCGCGCGCCGCGCCCCCGGCCATTGCATTCCGGGGTAGCTGCACCGCGAAACTGCCCCCCGCCGTGTCGATGCGGAACGTCGCGTTGGTCAGCCCGGGCAGCTGCGTGACGCGGTACGGCGCACGCAGGATGTCGGCCATGCCTGGGGCGCGCGACAGGACGGCGCGCAGGACCGCCTCGCGAGCCGCGTCGGACGTCTGCATGCGCTCAGGCACCCTGGCGCGGGCCGAGAAGGATCACCAGCGCGCCCGCGACGCACAGCGCGGCGCCCGCCGCATCCCAGCGATCGGGGCGCGCGCCCTCGACGAGCTGCATCCAGGCGAGCGACGCGACGATGTAGATCCCGCCATAGGCGGCGAAGGCGCGCCCGGCGAACGCGGCTTCGGTCCGCGTCAGCAGCCAGGCGAAGACGACGAGGCACAATATCCCCGGGACCAGCCAGTACGCCGAGCGGCCCAGCCTCAGCCAGGCCCAGAACGCGAAACAGCCCGCGATCTCGGCGAGCGCGGCAACGACGTAGAAAGGCAGGGCGCGCATCGCGCGACACTCGCAGCAGCAGTTCCCTCGATCCAGCGATTTCGCCGCCATGCCCGCAGGGATGTTGCGCGGCGACCGCCCGGGCAGTATCGGCTGGTCGTCGCCGAGGAAGAGCCACCGCGCCGGAACCGACCCGCATGCCGCGTCAGACCTACCCCGCCTATCCCGAACGCAACGGCTTCAACGCGCTGCTGCCGGCGCGCGCGCCGCGGCCGCGCGCGGAGGGCGACATCGTCGCCGAGCACGTCGTGGTTGGCGCCGGCTATACCGGTCTGGCCGCCGCGCGGCGACTGGCCCAGCTCGATCCGCAGGCGCGCGTCGTCGTCATCGAGGCGACCGAAATCGGCGAAGGCTCCTCGGGACGTAATTCCGGTTTCGCGAGCCCGAGCGACCTGCCTTCCGGCCCCACGCCGGCCGACCGTGCGCGGCTGATGGCGCTCGACCGCTTCGGCGCCGAGGGCTGGGCATGGATCGCGGAGCAGATCGAGGCGCACGCGATCGCCTGCGGGCTGCAACGCTCCGGTCGCATCAAGGGCGCCGCCACCGAGCGCGGCGCGGCGCAAGTCGCGGCGTTGCGCGACGCCGTCGCCGCGGCCGGCATGCCGCACGAAATGCTCGATCGCGCGGCGCTCGAGTCGCGCATCGGCACGACCTATTATCGCTGCGGGCTGTTCACGCCCGACGGCTATCTGCTCGATCCCGCCGCGCTGGTCCGCGGACTCGCCGACGCGCTGCCCGCGAACGCGGCGCTGCACGAGAATACGCCGCTGCTATCGCTGACGCGCGGCGTGCGCTGGCAGCTGGAGACCCCGTCGGCACGCATCATCGCGCGCAACGTCGTGCTGGCGACGAATGCCGCCATCCGCAATTTCGGCCATCTGCGCGACCGGCTGGTGACGATCTACACCTATGCCGGATTGTCGGCGCCGCTCGCCGCGGCCGACGCGGCGCGGCTCGGCGGCATGGAGGTCTGGGGATTGCTGCCGGCGCATCGACTGGGCACGACCGTTCGGCGTGTCGGTCCCGACCGGCTACTGGTGCGCTCGCTCTATGCGCATGAGCGCCCGCTGCCGGATGCGACGGTGCGCGCGACGCTGCTGTCCTGCTTCCATCGTCGCTATCCGGCGCTCGCGCATGTCCCGCTGGAGCATGTCTGGGGCGGGACCACGGCGCTGACCATGAACGGCGCGCCATGGTGGGGCCAGGTCGCGGAAGGGCTCTATGCCTCGGGCGGCTGCAACGGCGCGGGCATCGTCAAGGGCAGCGTCCTCGGCAAGCGGCTGGCCGAACGCATCGTTGGCCATGGCGACCAGAGCGACGTCCGCGCGACCTGGGGCAGCGCCAGCTGGGTGGCGCCGGAACCCCTCCGCTCGATCGGATTCGCGCTCATCTCCGCGCGCGAGAGGCGCCGCGCCGGGCTGGAGGCCTGACGCGGCGGCGCCTGGAGTACGTTTCGCTCTGGTGGCTGGTGTCGCGCGCAGTGCCGCTCGTCCGGGCGCATCCTCCCCGACGCGCGAAGCGCGTGAGGCAGGAGCAGGCTTGCGCGTCGTGAGCGTGGAGCAGTGCCTTGCGATGAGCGCCCATCCGGACCGGTGCCGAGCCCGGTCTTCTGCCTGGGCTGCAGGAGCTTGATCGCGTAGCTCTCGCGCACCGACAAGCGGGCCGCCGCAGCGCGACGCGACGTGCCCTCTTCAACCGCGGCTACGATCCGGCGCCGCAGGTCCCTCGACAAAGCTGCTGCCATCCATGCTGGCCTCCCCGACCCAGTCGCCAGCTCTGTTCGCATTTCACGCCGCCAGCGAAACCTTCTCCGCTTCCGTACGACCGGAAACTTCCACGGCGCGGCGTTGACGCCGCCCGGCCCGGGATTACCTGAAGGTGGTCCTGGTCAACTTCTCCACCCCCAGTTCCCGCCACGCCCGTGATCGCCGATCCCCGAATCGCGCGGCTTGCCGCGCTCGCAGCCGCCGCGTTGCGGCCGCCGCCTGGCCGCGGGCGCATCGCACTGGCGCTCGGCTTCGGCGCCGTCTGCCACGCCGTCTTCGCCGTGGCAGTCCTGGCGATGATCCTGGCCATGTTCCACGGCATGAGCGCCAGCTTCGGCACGGTCCCCTGGCCCTGGGCGGCGCTGGCCAACGCGGCGCTGGTGGCGCAGTTCCCGATCGCGCACTCCGCGCTCCTCGGCAGGCCGGGGCAGCGCGTGCTCGCACGGCTGGTTCCCGGTCCGCATGGCGGGACCCTGTCCTCGACGAGCTATGCCATCGTCGCCTCGCTGCAGCTGGTCGCGCTCTTCGCGCTCTGGACGCCGTCGGGCATCGTGTGGTGGCGCGCCGAGGGCGGCGCCCTGGTCGCAGTATCGGCGGCCTATGCGGCGAGCTGGCTGCTGCTGGCGAAGGCGAGCTTCGACGCCGGCGCCGAGGTCCAGTCCGGCGCGCTCGGCTGGATGTCGCTGCTGGCGCGAATCCGCCCGGTCTACCCGGACCTGCCGACGCAAGGCCTGTTCCGCATCGTCAGACAGCCGATCTACGTCGCTTTCGCGCTCACGCTGTGGACCGTCCCGACATGGACACCCGATCAGCTGGCGCTGGCGAGCGCGCTCACGGCCTATTGCCTGCTGGCGCCGTGGCTGAAGGAAAGGCGGCTGGCCGCCCGGCACGGCGACGCCTTCGCGCGCTATCGCGCGGAGGTTCCCTATGCCTTCCCCAGGCTGCGCCGGCGCATCGACACCGGCTCCGCGCGGTCCTGATGCAGACCGCCGCCCTGCTCGTCACCGCGCTGCTCTTCGGCGGCATGGTCCTGTTCTCCGCTGGCTTCGCCGCATTCCTGTTCTCGGCGCTGCCCGCGGCGGCGGCGGGCCAGGCGCTGCGCCAGGCCTTCCCGCATTTCTACCTGTTCGTCATGGCGACGGCGGCGGCGGGCGCAGCTCTGGTCCTGGCCAGCGACGGCGTCGCGGCGGCCCTGCTCGCGGCGATCTGCCTGTCGACGCTACCGACCCGCCAAGTGCTGATGCCCGCGATCAATGCCGCGACCGACGGCGGCGCGAAGCGCCGCTTCAAGGTGCTGCACGGCGTCTCGGTCGCCATCACCCTCGCCCATATCGCCGCCAGCGGCTATGTGCTGGCGCGGTTCCTCGCCGACCGCGCCTAGGCGCGAAACCAGGCACGCCGCCGCGGCCTGGTTTACGCATCGCCGCCGCCGGCCTATCCTTCGCGACACCGGAGATGGACTCGCGTCGGCCTGCCCGCGCGCGATCCGGGCTCGGGGATTGGCAACTGGGGGACGTTCCGATGGTCGGTCGCTGTTTCGCGCATGCCGGTATCGCGCTGGCGCTGTTGGCCCTGTTCGCGGGAACTCCCGCGCACGCGCACGGCATCGGCGACGGTGGCACCGGGCTGCTCGCCGGCTTCGCGCATCCCTTCACCGGTTGGGACCACGCGGTCGCGATGGTCGCGGTCGGCATCTGGGCCGCGCAATGCGGCGGCGCCGCACGCTGGATGCTGCCGACCGGTTTCCTCGCTGCGATGGCAGTCGGCGGCGCGCTCGGCGGGATCGGCGTTGTTCTGCCGGCGGTGGAGAGCGGGATCGCGCTGTCTCTCCTCGCGCTCGGCATCGCGATCGCCGCGGCGGCGCGGCCGGCCGCGTGGATGGGCATGGCGCTCGTCGCGGTCTTCGCGCTCTTCCACGGCCACGCCCATGGCACCGAGATGCCCGGCGGCGCCTCGCCTGCGCTCCATGCGCTCGGCTTTCTCGTTGCGACCGCGGCGCTGCATGCCGCCGGGCTCGGCGGCGGCGGTCTCGCCGCGCGGCTCGCAGGCAACTGGGGGCCGCGCCTCGTCGGCGCCGCCATCTCGCTCGGCGGCGCGTTCCTCGTCGCGGCGTGACGTGACGACGCGGGTCGTCAGCGCTCGAGTTCGGCCGTCCGCGCGCGCAGCAGCGGCGCCAGCAGGGGATTGGCGAAGCGCCGCGGCACCGTGACCGCGTAGAAGGTTTCGACCAGCCCGGGCAGGCGCGCCGCG